>JBNMJT010000013.1:0-31050 GCA_050873945.1 Dorea sp. | reverse complement strand
TCGTAAAGGGATACGAAATGTTTTGACATCATGCCCGCCAGTGCTGCTTTAGGATCAAAGTTCTGTAATGCAGCAGCAATCTTAAAGGCACTGAGCCGGTCCAGATTGTCACCGGTATATTCTTTCTTTTTATGAGCAAGAATATCAGAGCATTTCCTCATTTGAAGCTCAAATACAACATTAAATTCTTCCTGTGTCATGGTATAATTCCTCCTTCGTTTTTGTATGATTTATCGTTCATAATCTTTTGCTTTTGATTTCTCTGTTTCTGGAATCTGCATCTGAAGAATTTTATCCACATTGTGATTAGCAGTTTCCAGAGTTTTCAACTTTTCTTTCATTGTTTTCACCATTTCTTTTTCTGAATCTATTTGGTGTTGCAGTTGTTCTTTTTGTGATTTCAGTGTTTTCATTCCAGTCATTTTTCCATCTGGATAGAATGCTTTCAGCCAGTCTCTGGCCGCTTCATATGCCTGAATTTCAGTAGCGTGTTCCTTTCGGTACTTTCCTTTGTTTCTGGTTTTTAAAAACTGGGAATAAACATCTTTGTTCGCAAAATACTGTCCAGTGTAATGAATCTGACTATTGAGTGTTTTCCGTTCAGTAACATGTTGAGCCAATTGATTCTGATATTCAGCGAGTTCCTTCCGTGAGTTGAGAAGTATTTCTTTCAGATCATCTTGTGTATCAATTCCGTGCTCCTGTACATAGATGATGGTATTTGCCATTTGCTGCAGGTTGGTCAGTTTTACACGATGAGCATAAGCTGGACTCTGCATGGCTTTGACATTTGTCTGAAGATCCACTACAAGACGTAGATGTGATCGGACATAGAGAATAGCAATTGGATCTTTGTGTAGGAATGTCTGCTCCAGATGTTCTTTTCCATATCTGGTTCCAAGTGCACGTTCAGTGATCCGTTTCTGCCGGTCCGGATGAAGGTAACTGTATCTGCCACGATGTTCAACAACAGAAATCTGAAATTGTTCAAATAGTTTCGTCTGGAATTCCTCAAAACTGCCGGAAGTAGCAGCACATTCATCAATGGCATTTCGCAGATTATCTTTCTGTGTCTGGAAGACTGTGGATGTCGGTTTCAGTCCGTCTGCTACGATTTCCTGATTGACTTTTTCCAGTTTTTCCTGACCAGATTTTTGTGCCATGTATTCAGCCTGTGTGATTTTTCTTTCGGCTGGTGCAAGAAGATCTATCTGGTGAAGTCCTTCCTGCTGGCATCGATCCATGACTGTTTTCTTGAAAGCCTTCATGAATTTATCGGTGGATCGGTGTTTGTAACCAGCACGTTCTTCATGTGGCTTATCCATATAAGGCTGCCGATCCACTGCATATTTCCGGACACTGTTTATTACGATATGGGTATGAATATTTCCTGACTCATTGTGACCATCTGTATGCGTGACAACAAGTGCCTGGTATCCTGGAAACATCTGCTTTGCAAGCTCTATACTGATGGCTTGTGCTTTTTCTCCGGTGAGGCCATTTTCCGCCACATCTGCCGGATCATAGCTGATGATGTAGTGGTGACTTTTGATATCAGAGCGTTTTTGATTCTTATGAAAATGCATATTTGTCAGCTCACATTCTTTACCAAAAGACATCAGATCACAGTTCAGCCCATCCATATAAAATTCCTTTCGCAGGATGCTTCGACCGGATTCATCGACAATCTTTTTCCCGGTTTTTTCATCGTGTTCAAACAGAAGATAATTGATGGCATCCGAGTAATTTGCATTTCTGCTTTTAATGTGCTTTACGATTGCCATTCTTACCACCTGCCAGTTTCAGCACTTCTTTTCTTAGCTGGAATAAGTCTGCAATGCACTGATGAATTTCATTTTCTATAGCAAGAGACCGGGAACCGCCCGTGTTAAAATATTTAGCAATCTGATTGAGATTCGATCCGATCTTTCCATATTCACTGACCAACTTTTTAAGATTATCCATGTCTGCGACGACCTCAATCTGGTGATGTATTTCTTTTTCTAGAAGAAGTTTCCTTATATATTCAGAACGTGAAAGCCCTGTAATCTCAGCTGATTCCTGCAACAGTTCCAGTTCAATATCTGTAAGTTTTAAAGTTATGATGTTTTTTCGTTTGAGATTCTTTTCTTTTTTCTTCGGTGCCATATTCCTCCTTTTTTGAATTGACATCTCTGATGCAATATCACACTTTGCAACCGGCTGTCCCTTCTGGTTGTGTAAAGTGATGCGTCTATCTGTGATAGAAAGCCAACAGATATCTTTGATGTCGTAACGAGGGTATGGGGAATCGGAATCCCCATCAAGAGACTTACCCAAAAGGTATGCCGGAGCCATAAAATGGCGATACGGTAATACCTGGGTGGATCTTGCTCTTGTGTTCTCATCCCTCTATATATCGAAACGCTGGGAGAGAAAAATACAGCGGGGAATTACAAAAAAATAAAATTTGATTCAGACCGCTGTAAAACATGCGCTGTCCCTTTCGATATATGAAGGAATTATTTTTCCTACATATTTAAAAGAAAAGAGGAAAACGATATGTCAGAAAAAAGATGTTATACAGTTCAGGAATTACAGGAGATATTGGGAGTCAGCAGACCGACAATCTATAATCTTTTAAAAAAGAAAGAATTCCGTTGGATCCAGCTGGATGGAGGAAAGTATCGTATCTCCAAGAAGAGTTTTGATGACTGGCTGGATAAGCTAGAAGAATAGAAATGCGGGGTGTTGGTTAGACAGAAAATGTCTGCATCGACATCCTAAATTTTTATCCGGTTCTGCGATATGATAACAAAAAAGATGTATCTGATTCTGAAATATACATTAATAGACAGGAAGTGAAGAAATGCAAGCAGAGAGAATCAATGAAATAAAGAGAAGCGGTAAACAGCAGATGGATGATTGTCAGGAACTGATTTCTAGGATTACAGCCGAGAGCCCCTATCAAAGGATTCCATCACAAAAGAAAACTTGGATGACAGTGCCTGAAATGGGAAAGTTATTGGGATTGAAAAAGACAGACCGTTACTGGCTGGTGCACAAAAATCTTTTTGAAGTGAAAGAGATTGCCGGAAAGATGCGGATCAATATAGCCAGTTTTGAAAAATGGTATGCCAATCAGATTAAATATCATAAGGTGACCGGTGAAGAACCGGGAAAGGAATTAAAAGCGTGGTCATATTCTGTACCGGAAATAGCTGAAATTCTTGGAATTGATGATACCGCTGTTTATGAGCTGATCAAAAAAAATAAAATGGAAGTCGTGGTAGTAGATTACTGGAAACGGATTCCGAAAGAATCTTTTCGGAAATGGTATGACAGTCAGTCCAGGTATCGAACGAAAGAAGACAGGGAGAAAGATGCCATTGTGGAAGAAGCAACAATCACAATGCCTGAGATGGCTAGACTTCTGGGACTGACCAGATCGCAGGTATATCAGATTTTGAAAAATCCGAAGTACAGTCATTTTTTTGAAACGATTGTGATTGCAGAAAAGAAACGCATCACAAAAGAGAGCTTTCAAAAATTTCTGGAGGGACAGGATCGGTTTCAGCTGGATGCGGCAAATGATTATGAAGAACTTGCTCAGGAACAGAATATCGCTCTGGCAAATTTCCGACGGAAGAAATTGTCACGGACTGGAGTCAGAGGAAGTAATGGAAATCTTGGGTATCTTACATTTGATGAAGCATCATATCTGGCAAAAGTCAGCAGAAGCCTGATCAATAAATGGGCGGATAAAGGAAAGTTTAAAGTGATAAAAGTAGGAAGCCGTGTCAGGATTAGTAGAGAGGATTTTGAGGCATGGTTGGAACAGCGGAATCTGGAAAGGAGCATACAGTGATATGGCATCAATAAGAGAACGAAATGGAAAATACAATGTGATTTATTCATATATAAATGACAAAGGAGAACGAAAGCAGAAATGGGAAACCTATGATACAAAAGCAGAGGCAAAGAAACGGAAGAAAGAAATTGAATATAAAAAAGAGATGGGTTCTTTTGTTGTCCGGAAATGTAAGACAATGGATGAGTTGCTTACAGAATATGTTGCATTATATGGAAAAGAAAACTGGGCACTTTCTACATATGAAGGAAATGTTTCAGTCATCAACAACTATATTCTTCCGATTATTGGAGATACGAAGCTGTCAGAGATCAATACGAGATTCATTGAAAAGTATTATCAGAGTCTTTTGAAAACAAAGGCTGTTATCAACCCGCTGGCAGGAAAAAGTAAGAATGAATATGTTTCTACAGGAACGATTCGTGATATCCACAAACTGCTTAGGAACTGTTTTGAGCAGGCTGTAAAATGGGAACTGGTAGAAAAAAATCCATGCACCCATGCGACAGTGCCAAAGCATAAATCTCAAAAAAGAGAAATCTGGACAGCAGAGACGTTAATGTATGCGATGAGTGTCTGTGATGATGACCGGTTAAAACTTGCCATGAATATATCTTTTTCCTGTTGTTTGCGGATTGGAGAGTTGTTGGGACTTACCTGGGATTGTGTTGATATCTCACCGGAAGCGATTGAAGAAAACCGTGCGTATGTTTATATCAATAAAGAATCACAGAGAGTGAAAAAAGAAGCCTTAGAAGCATTAGATGGAAAAGATGTCTTACTTGTATTTCCGACTCAGCACAAAAATAATAAAACGGTACGTATTTTGAAAACACCGAAAACAGAGAGCAGTATCCGAAAAGTTTTTCTGCCAAAGAGTGTTGCGAATATGCTGATAGACTGGAAGGCTCAGCAGGATGAAATGAAAGAAATCCTTGGCGATGAATATATGGATTATAATCTGGTGATGGCAAGTACATTTGGTCTTCCGTTGGGTGATGGTGCAATCCGCGGCCCATTGAAAAAGTTGATTGAAGACTATAACCTTCCACCAGTTGTCTTCCATAGTTTCCGTCACAGCAGCGTAACATACAAATTGAAGCTGAATGGCGGAGATATCAAAGCAGTACAGGGCGATTCCGGCCATGCTCAGGTCAATATGGTTACGGATGTGTATTCTCATATCCTGGATGATGACCGAAGGAAAAATGCAGAGCTTTTTGAGGAAGCATTCTACGAGAAAAAGAATCTGGATCCACAGATGCACGCACAGCAGGAAAAGAATGACTCAGCAGCTACGGAAGATATTGATCCGGAACTTCTGGCAAAAGTCTTGGCAAATCCGGAGATGCGGGCATTGCTCAATTCGCTGGCGAAGACGATGAAGTAAATGGTGTCGGGATACAAAAATTATCTGATACATATAAGGTTGCAGAAGTGATAGAAAACGTTACAGAAGTGACAGATAGGGTTACAGAAAAAGTTGCAGATATTTTTTAGTATAAGATTTGCAGATGTAGGAATTCCACTATGAGGGATATGCATTGACATTATAGAAGTTAATCATTCACTCAGGGTGAACGATAGGGTGAATAATAAGGTGAATGATAAGGTAAATGATAGAGTAACAATAATGCAAATAGAACTTCAAATGAATCAATAAGTGAAGCTTTAAAATAAAATTTACCAGGGGAATTTCTATATCCAAATGAGGATATTTATTGTGTATATGGAGAGTCCATCTCCATCAAATCTATTGAAATCTCCATCATTTGGCATTGAAATGATGGAGATAGATTGAAAATGAAGGAGATTTCAATGAGAAATTTTGATTATATTACAAATCCTGTAAAGTTGCTGACACCTGAAATTGTTCAGATGGTTGGAAGTATTCATGAACATAAAGGTAAAGAACACTGACAGATTTAGTTAAGAGTGGGTATATTGCAAAAGTGGGTGCAGGACCATCTGCAGGTTATGTCCGTATTTAAAAAACTATTTCTAATGATATTCCTACTTGAAATTAACCAATTCACCAGTCAAAAACGCATAGACAAACCGTCCCATATGCGGTATATTATTTATAGAACAAGTTCAACTGAATACTGTTATACATTCTCGAACGCGAAGAGAATGGTAGCCATATAACAGATGCTGATGGTGACATCGAGGCATTCCCCGGATGTTAGCTGGAGCAAATAGTCAGCTAATTTTCCAGGCTTTACAGAGCTTGACAGAAGGGGTATTCAGATTGAATTGAATTAACTAGGAAATGGAATTTTATTCTGTCTCAGGCGGGTTTGAATTGACTTGGCTTTACTAGGAGTGACAACAGATGGGAACTCTCCTAAGGGCTAGTTGCAGGTTCGATTCCTGCAGGGAGCGGTAGAAGAAGAGAAGAGCCGGAAAGTACTGGCTTTTCTCTTTTTTCTGTATACCAAAGTATACAAGAGAAGCTGCCAGTGGCGGAGCCTCTGTATTGTATATCTTATGTATGGGGAGATATCAGAAAAAGAACTTGAAAATGGGGAATGAAAAATGAACAAACAAAAGAAACCAGTTATCACACCGGACAACCTGAAAGAAACCGCTGTCATGACGATAGCAGTGGGGATCATCGCCGCGGCCGTATATTTCTTTCTGATTCCAAGCCAGACTTCGATCAGCAGTATATCCGCACTGGCGATCATCATTGCACATTACGTACCATTACATGTGTCGACCGTCACGATGATATTGAATGTAGTATTATTGCTGATCGGCTTTGTAACATGCGGAAGAGAATTTGGGGCGAAGACGGTATATACAAGCATCCTGCTGCCATTATATCTGGCGGTATTCGAGCATGTATTTCCGAATTTCGAATCGCTGACAGACAGCAGTGAACTGGATGTGTTATGCTATATTCTGGTTGTAAGCTTCGGGTTAAGCATCTTATTCAATATGAATGCGTCATCCGGCGGACTGGATATCGTAGCGAAAATGATGAATAAGTATCTGCATATCGAGCTTGGAAAAGCAATGTCGATCTCGGGAATGTGTGTGGCACTTTCTTCGGCGTTGATCTATGATAAAAAGGCAGTGGTATTAAGTGTGCTGGGCACATACTTTAACGGCATTGTACTGGATCATTTTATATTTGGACAGAATGTAAAGAGGCGCGTCTGCATTATTACCAAGTATGAAGAAGAAGTCCGCCAGTTCATTTTACATGAGCTGCACAGCGGGGCAACATTCTATGAGGCAATGGGTGCTTACAATATGCAGAAGTATAGAGAGATCATTACGATCGTGGACAAGAGCGAATATCAGAAACTGATGAATTATATTACTAAGAAAGATCCGGAAGCATTTGTGACGGTGTATACAGTATCTGATATGCGCTACCGGCCGAAAGCAAGAACATTTTAGAACTGAATAAGAAAGTTGAATATTAGCTTCAGTAAAGACGAAGAGGGAATATAGTTTTACAACAGATTAAGAGAAAACAGTAATAAGAGAGAATAATAAAAAGAGAGAATAATAAAAAGAGAGGACAAAGCAAAATGAGTTTGTTATGGATGGAATACGAAGCGGAATTCGAACATCTGGTAGAAGCTTCATTTGCAAGAGAAAGCCAGGACAAAGAAGAGTATTTCCGCTCACTGAGTGAAGGAGTAAAAAAGATCATTTACAGAGATACCAGATATAATATAGATTATCTGTATACGGCATATGTACTGGGGGATGAGAAGATCATGAATACATATGCGGTGTGGCTGTATGAACTAATGGCAGGGATCTTTAAGGAACGCTTTACGAAAGAAGAGACAAAGGAATATGTCATTTTTCATCTGGACGAGATCAGAAAGACGATACCGGATGTGGTAAGTCCGGAAAAGCATCAGAAGCTGCAGGAGCTGATTGAAAATGCCGAGCAGTGTATCCGTGATTATAACCCGGATGAGGAAACTGGAAAGAAAGAAGCATCTCATTACGAGAAAGAGATCGGAGAGTACATGAGCTGTCTGCTTAAGAAAGATACACGGCAGGCAATCGGACTGATCCGTAAGTTTGTAGACCAGGGAATCCCGCTGGATGATATTTACGTTGATATCCTGTCTGAAAGCATGAAACGGGTCGGAGATCTATGGCATACGGCTGAGATTACAGTGGATACAGAACATTATTGCACATCTGTTACACAGATGGCGATGGCACAGATGTATGATATACTTTTTGACACCGAGAAAAAAGATAAGACGATCCTGTGCGTCTGTCCGGGAATGGAGCTTCATGAGATGGGTGCACGTATTATCGCAGATGTATTCGAAAATCACGGATGGGACAGCATCTTTCTGGGTGCGGCGGTTCCGGTAGAATATATCATGGAATCCGTAAGAGAGAATCATCCGGATCTGGTTACGCTTTCTGTGTCAATGCCACAGCATCTGATGGATTGCGAGAAGGCAGTGAATCAGATAAAAAATGAATTTCCGGAGATTAAGATAGCAGTTGGCGGCAAGGCATTTGAAAGTACGAATGATATCTGGAAAAAATGGCCGGTGGATATATATTCAAAAGATGCCAGAGAGCTGCTTGCAAGAGCCAGCAGTCTGTGTGCGTAAGGAGTAATATAATACAAAATGATCTATGCAGTATTTTTATGTGACAAACAATGGAAGATCAAAAAAATACGACAGGATAACCAGATGCTGGACTTAAAAGAAGAGGATATTCTGACAGATCTGGTTATGGAAAAAGAGCAGCTTCTGAATAAGAGTGAAGGAGAGCATTCGCTGGAGTTGACATTTTATGACAAGAGGATCAAGATACCGGCGATCGTTCAATTGTATAAAGAAGGAAATCTGGTTGTTCTCGTAAGCATAGAGAATGACCGGGAGTTTCTGGAATTCACAACGGAGTATCCGAAGTACCGGGAATGGGCGAAGGACTGTCTGTTCGGAATTTTTCATAACGAATATTATATGATCCAGCAGATGAATAATCAGCTGGTGGATACACAGAGACAGCTGACGCGCAGCCACAGGAAGCTGGAGCAGGCATTAAAAGAGAACCGCAAGATCAATGAAAAGCTTGAGGAAGCCAGAGCGGCTGCAGAATATGCCAGTCATTCCAAGACGAGATTCCTGGCAAATATGAGTCATGATATCCGGACACCGATGAATGCGATCGTAGGTCTTACAGAACTGATGCGGCATAACATGGATGACCCGGAAATCCTGGAGCGTTATATCTCAAAATTGCGTTCTTCGAGCCAGTATCTGCTGGATCTGATCAATGATATTCTGGAACTCAGTAAGATTGAAAATGGTTCTATGGAATTAAAACCGGAACCAATGGATATTGGAAGCCAGCTGGAGCAGATCCTTACGATCATACGGCCGCAGATTGCAGAAAAGAAACAGCAGATATCAGCGGATGGAGATGTAGAACACCGGTATGTGATTGCGGATTCCGTACATTTACGTCAGGTGCTGATGAATGTGTTATCGAATGCCGTAAAGTATACTCCGGAAGGAGGGAGTATACGGCTTCAGGTACGGGAAAGTAAAGCGGATAAGGAAAACAAAGAAGATGACACGACAGGAATGTATCAGTTCGTAATAGAAGACAGCGGAATTGGCATGTCACCGGAATTCGCAAAACGGATCTTTGAACCTTTTTCACGTGCGGAAGATGCGGTCCATGAGATACAGGGAACCGGACTTGGAATGGCGATCACGAAGAGTATAGTAGATGCCATGGATGGAACAATCCGGGTAGAAAGTGAACCTGGAAAGGGAAGCCGGTTTGAAATCACGCTGCCATTTACGTTCTGCCAGGAAGAAAAAGCAGAAGATAAAGGTAGTGAACAGTCCGGTGGATCGCAGGAAGAGAACGCAAGTATAAGAGGAAAACGATTCCTGTGTGCAGAAGATAATGAGTTAAATGCAGAAATATTGACAGCCATGCTCGAATTAGAAGGTGCAGAATGTACCATTTACGGAAATGGAAAATTAGTGACAGAAGCATTTGAACAGGCTGCGCCGGACGAATATGATGCAATTCTGATGGATGTGCAGATGCCGGTGATGAACGGATATGAAGCAGCAGAAAGAATCCGGAACGGTAATAATCCAGCCGGCAGGACAATTCCGATTATCGCAATGTCTGCGAATGCATTCCAGGATGATATAAACCGCAGCCTTCAGGCAGGAATGAATGCACATATTTCGAAGCCGCTGGATATGAAAAAGATGATAGAAGTGCTGCATGTGCAGTTGAAAAAATAAAAATACAGAGAACACGAAAATACTACATTTCTCCGTACTCCCGGCAGAAATAGAAAGAGGAAAATGATGATAAAAAAATGGATACAACAGACCGGATGGCGGAGAATACTATTGATGGTGATCGGGAATCTGATCCTTGGAATGGGAATCAGTATCTTCAAGCTTGCCAGTCTGGGAAATGATTCCTTCTCAGGAATGACGATGGCAATATCGGCATATCTACATATGAATTACGGGACATATTTCTTACTGCAGAGTGCAGTGTTATTTGTGATCGAACTGCTCTTTGGAAGGCAGCTGATCGGAATCGGAACGGTTGTGAATGCATGCTTTCTGGGATATTTTACGATGTTCTTTTCCTGGATCTGGGAGACAGCCGGACTTCAGGTCCAGGGACTTGGAAGCCAGCTGGTAACACTTGTGATCGCAGTACTGATCCAGTCTTTTGGATTATCACTTTATCAGAGCTCCGATGCAGGGATCTCGCCATATGACAGTCTTGCACTGATCCTGACGGAGAGATTTCCAAAGATTCCGTACTTCTTCAACAGAGTACTGATGGATGGAATCTGTGCGGTGATCTGCTGGAGATTCGGCGGATTGATCGGAATCGGGATGCTTGTTGCGATGTTCGGACTGGGACCGGTGATCAGTATCTTTAATAAATGTATCAGTGAAAAGCTGGTGGGAGAAAAATAGAATCTTGTAAAAAGTCTCGAAAATAGCGAGACGAGGATGCGGATAAAAAGATCTGAAATATAAAATAGTCTGGAGTAATTGATGGTTACTCCAGACTATTTTTATATTCATTTCCCCAAATTACCATCGCATCGAGGATCGGCCTTAAACTCAGACCAAGTTCTGTAAGGGAGTATTCTACCTTGGGCGGTACTTCGGCATAGACTTTCCGGTTCACCAGACCAGAGGCTTCCATATCACGGAGCTGTGCGGTTAAAACCTTCTGTGACACATCTCCGATGGATCTTTTCAATTCTCCGAACCGTTTGGTTCCGGTCAGAAGATCTCTTAAGATCAGAACTTTCCATTTATCCCCGATCAGTGTCAGTGTCGTCTCAACCGGGCATGCCGGCAAGTCTTTTGTCTTATCATTCATAGTGCTTTCCTCCAGATCATCCATATATCTTACATATGATTTTCATATATTTTTTTCGATGAATCTCTAATAGTTTCCTCCAGGTAACTATACCACAAAATAGTGCGTACTTGTGGGATTTCCTTCTGCAAAATAAAATAATAGCAGAATCACAAGAGGAGGAAAAGAGCATGAATGCTGAAAAGTGTTTACAGATATTAAGAGAGATAAAAGATGTGGCATTTGCGACGGTTGATGACAATGGATGTCCGCAGATCCGCATCATAGATATTATGATCGCAGAAGGAGAAAAGGTGTATTTCTGCACGGCAAGAGGAAAAGACTTCTTTCAACAGTTAATAAAAAATGGACAGATCGCAGTTACGGGAATGAACCGGGCATACCAGATGATCCGCCTGAACGGAAAGGCACGCCGGCTGGATGAACAGAAAATGTGGATTGACCGGATCTTTGAAGAGAATCCGTCGATGAACGATGTCTATCCGGGAGACAGCAGATATGTACTGGAAGCGTTCTGTGTCGATAACGGGGAAGTGGAATTCTTCGATCTGGGACAGACGCCGATCGAGAGAGTAAGTTTCCGGCTGGGGAACAGAGACGAAGAAAAACATGAAGACAAAGAAAACAAAGAAACAGGAACAGCAGCGGAAACGGATGGGACAGATGAGACAAAAAGCAGCTTAGGAAAAGGCTTTGAGATCAGTGACACCTGCATCCAATGTGGAAAATGCGAACGTATCTGCCCGCAGCAATGTATTCAGAATTTCACCATTCAACAGAACCACTGCCTGCACTGCGGACTGTGTATGGAAGAATGTCCGGTAAGTGCCGTGGTAAGAAGGGAGGAAGCAAGATGATACAGAATATGTGGACGTTATTTCTCGAGAAGAAAGGATTCTTTGGCAATCTTTTATTAGAGCATATAGAGATATCCCTGCTGGCGATCATCATAGCGGTGATCTTTGGAGGACTGGCAGGAATCCTGATCAGTGAATTCCAGAAGACAGCAAAACCGACACTTGGTGTTATTAACTTTTTATATACGATTCCATCAATCTCCATGCTCGGCTTTCTGATTCCATTTTCCGGGATCGGAAATGCGACGGCGGTCATAGCACTTACGGTGTATGCGCTGCTTCCGATGGTGCGGAATACCTACACGGGAATCTGTAATATCGATGATAGCATTATAGAAGCTGCGGAAGGAATGGGAAGCACCAGATTCCAGATCCTGTATAAGATCAAGCTTCCGCTTGCAATGCCGGTGATCCTGTCGGGAATACGAAACATGGTCACGATGACGATCGCGCTTGCGGGTATTGCTTCCTTCATCGGAGCAGGCGGACTTGGTGTTGCAATCTACAGAGGTATTACAACGAACAATACGGCGATGACAATGGTAGGAAGTCTGATGATCGCTGTACTGGCACTGGTGTTTGATCTGGTTCTCGGACGTGTGGAGAAGCAGATTGCAGGACGGACAACGAAAGAAGGAAGGGCAAAAGTAAGAATTGCCAGAACAAAAAAGAGAAAAAACGGAAAGAAAAAAACTGGAAAGAAAGAGACAGAACAGACGAAACACAGAAAGATAGTAGCAATACTGATCAGCAGTATAGCAGTCATTGTATGTATTGTGCTGGCAACAGTATTTTCAAAAGGGAAGAAAGATACGATCCATATCGCAACCAAACCGATGACGGAACAGTACATCTTAGGTGAGATGCTGGATATCCTGATCGAGCAGGATACGGACCTGAATGTAGAGGTGACAGAAGGAGTCGGCGGAGGAACTTCGAATATCCAGCCTGCGATGGAAAGCGGGGAATTCGACCTGTATCCGGAATACACAGGAACAGGATGGAACATGGTTCTGAAAAAAGACGGCATCTACAGCGAAGATTCATTTGCGAAGCTGCAGAAGGAATATAAAGATTCACTGGATATGCAGTGGTCAGGTATGTATGGATTCAATAATACTTATGGTCTGGTTGTAAGGAAAGAGATTGCGGAAAAATATAATATTGAGACATATTCAGATTTAAAAGTAATTGCAGATCAGCTTACCTTCGGTGCAGAGTATGATTTCTTCGAACGTGAGGATGGATATGATGCACTCTGTAAGACTTACGGATTCAACTTCAAGAAGACGATGGATATGGATATCGGACTGAAATACCAGGCAATCAACCAGGGCAAGATCGATGTAATGGTTATCTTTACAACTGACGGACAGCTGGCGGTATCAGATGTAAAAGTGCTGAAGGATGACAAAGGATTCTACCCGTCTTATATGTGTGGAAATGTAGTCAGAAATGAAGTGTTGAAAAAGCACCCGGAACTGAAGAAGGAGTTGAAAAAACTGTCCGGAACAATTACGGACAGTGATATGGCGCAGATGAATTATGATGTAGAGACGAACGGAAAAGAGCCGCGGGAAGTGGCGCAGGAATTCCTGAAACAGAAAGGACTTGTGAAGTAAAGCGAGAGAGTTGCATACGAGGGCAAAAAGAAAAACGGCACAGATGAACGCAGCGGTAAAGAAGTAAGAGAAAAGGAGCAGACATGAACGCAGCAATAGAATTTAGAAATATAAAGAAAGCATATGGAGAGAAAGTGATCATGGAACATCTGAATCTGTCCATCGGAAAAGGGGAGTTCGTTACCGTGATCGGTTCATCCGGATGCGGCAAGACGACAGCACTTAAGATGGTCAATGGGCTGATCCGGCCGACGGACGGAGATGTATTCGTAGATGGAGTGAATATCAAGGAAAAAGATCTGACAGAACTGCGTCGGAATATTGGATATGCAATCCAGGGAAGTGTGTTGTTCCCGCATATGACTGTGGAGCAGAACATCTCCTATGTCCCGAATCTGCTGAATAAGAGAGATAAAGAAAAAACGAGAAAAGCAGTGTCTAAATGGATGAAGATCGTCGGACTTGATGAAGAGATTAAGGACCGGTATCCATCCGAACTTTCAGGCGGGCAGCAGCAGAGAGTCGGCATTGCAAGAGCACTGGCGGCATCACCGTCGATCCTTCTGATGGATGAGCCATTCGGTGCAGTCGATGAGATCACCCGGGAGCAGCTGCAGATGGAATTAAAGAGGATCTATGAACAGACGAATATTACGGTTATGTTCGTTACACATGATATCTCGGAAGCGTTAAAGCTTGGAACAAAAGTCCTTGTGATGGACAAAGGAACGGTGCAGCAGTATGATAAGCCGGAAGAGATACTGAAGAATCCGGCGACAGATTTCGTAAGACAGCTTGTGTACCGGCAGCGGCATATGTGTCATCTGCCGGATGACAGGATTAAGGACTGTGAATTCAGCGGAGCAGCGTGTACAAAAAAGTAACAGAGAGGGAAGAATCATGTTTTTTAGAAATTTGACAAGATCGTCAGAAAAAAATAAAGAAGAACAGATGGACAGACTGAAAGAAGAGTTTAAGAACGCAGATGCAATCGTGATCGGTGCCGGAGCGGGACTTTCGACAGCTGCCGGATTCCGCTATGACGGCGAACGGTTCGAACGTTCATTTTCAGACTTCCGCGAGAAATACGGCATAGAAGACATGTATTCGGGCGGCTTCTATCCATACGATACACTGGAAGAATACTGGGCATGGTGGTCAAGACAAATCTGGGTGAACCGGTACGACTGTCCAGTTGGAAAGGTGTATACGGATCTGTTGGCGATTGTAAAGGAGAAGGATTACTTTGTCCTTACGACGAACGTAGATCATCAGTTCCAGAGAGTCGGATTTGATAAAAAGAGATTGTTCTATACGCAGGGAGATTATGGCCTGTGGCAATGCATGGAACCGTGTCACGATAAAACTTATGATAACGAAGAAACGGTCCGGGAGATGATCGAAAAACAGAAAGATATGAAGATTCCGTCAGAACTGGTCCCGAGATGCCCGGTCTGCGGTAAACCGATGACGATGAATCTAAGATGTGATGATACATTTGTACAGGATAAGGGCTGGTATGCGGCGGCAAACAGGTACGATGATTTCATCCGCAGACATGAGGGGATGCATGTCCTGTTCCTGGAGTTTGGTGTGGGAATGAATACGCCGGGCATTATAAAATACCCGTTCTGGCAGATGACTGCACGGAACCCGGAGGCAAGATATGCATGTGTCAATCTCGGACAGGCATATTGTCCGGCTAGTATAGAACATCAGGCAATATGTGTGGATGGGGATATTGCGGAGATACTTTCGGAATGTGTGTAAATTAAGATAGACAATATATTTCAAAGTATGATAATATAAACTTAATTTAAGTAAAAACAGATCGGAGGCGAAGAGTGTGAGTATTTATGAATATGATGAAGAAAAACATCTTCGTATGGAGAGAGAAGATGCAAGAGAAGAAGGAAGAGAAGAAGGAAAGGCAGAATTGCTTATGGAACTCGTAAAGAAGAAATTAAAAAAGAATAAATCACCAGAAACAATTGCCGAAGAGTTAGAAGAAGAGATTTCAACTATAAAAGAAATAATAACAAAATGTTCTGAATAAAAGATAAACAGAGAGACGTCACAGGAGTGGCGTTTTTTCTGCTAGTAGATGTCTTGATGAAATATTATATATAAGAGAAGAAGGAAGATAGTGTGAAGATATATGTAGATGCCGATGCCTGCCCGGTGGTGGCCATCGTTGAACAAATAGCAAAAGAATACAGGATCCCGGTAACACTTCTGTGCGATACAAACCACATCTTACATTCAGATTACAGCGAAGTTGTAACTGTAGGAGCCGGGACAGATGCGGTAGATTTCAAGCTTGTGAGTCTCTGTCATAAGGGCGATATCGTAGTGACGCAGGATTACGGCGTGGCGGCAATGATTCTTGGAAAAGGCGCATGTGGAATTCATCAGAGTGGAAAATGGTATACGAATGAAAACATTGACCGTATGCTGATGGAACGGCATCTTGCGAAGAAAGCAAGAAATGCGAAGAAGAAACATCATCTGAAAGGACCGGCAAAAAGAACAGATGAAGATGACAGAAGATTTGCTGAGTCATTCGAAAAGCTGATCAAAAAGAAGCTGGGTGAAGAAGGCAGGTAATCTACAGAAGCTGCAAAATCAGATAAAAGAATGTATAAAGTTATATAACAAGAGAACAGAAGTGGTAAGGGATTATGAAAGAAGACAAGAACGAATCAAGATGGGACAAACTCCTGAATATCCGCACAATGGGAAGAGATGACACACACGCAGACCAGTACCGCTATCCTTACGAACCGACACCGTATTCCGTACTGGAAAGGCTGGCAAACTCGGGGTATATCCGGAAAGGGAATACCTTGCTTGATTATGGCTGTGGGAAAGGAAGGGTAGATTATTTCCTGTCGTATCAGACAAGATGCAGTTCGATTGGAATAGAGTATGATGAAAGAATCTATGAGAAAGCAGTGGATAATAAAAAGAACGCAGTGTCATCAGGAAGAGTAGAGGTAGAGCTTGCAAATGCAGAGCAGTTTGAAGTGCCGGAAGCGGCAGACCGGATGTATTTTTTTAATCCATTTTCGGTAGAAATTCTTCGAAAAGTAACAGCAAGAATTCTGGAATCTTATTACACATATCCCAGGAAGATACAATTATTCTTCTATTATCCGTCAGATGAATACATCTCATATCTGATGACGGTGGAAGAAATGATGTTTGTAGATGAGATTGTATGCATGGATCTGTTTCCGGGAGAAGATCCGAGAGAGAAGATTACGATATTTGAACTGGGTTATGCGGAATAGATGTGTATATATCTTGACACTCAATTTGCAACAAGGCTATAATTAAGAAAAGATATTTTCGGCAAAGCATCCGAAAGGGTGTGACGCAAAGCTACAGGGCCTTTCAAATGGCAGCCAGTTGCATAAATACGTGAAGACGCAAAAACAGCACTACAGGTATGTATGGAATTATATATCTGCGGTGCTTTTTTAATCCGCAGAGTGTTGTATAAGACACGGATAGCGTTGACCGGCAGCCTGACTCTGTGGTCAGAAGTTACAAGGGAGTACGAGGAAGAATGAGAAAGAGACTGACGGCAGCGGTAATGGGGATCATGCTGATCATTATGTCGGTATGCCCTGTATATGCAGCTTCCATGAAAAAGATAGATACACCGGATTATAAAGTCGCATTTTATGCATTTGACTGTTATCACATGAAGGACGATAACGGGAAACTAAGCGGTTACGGTTACGAGATGATGAGAGGGATATCCAAATATCTGCAATGCACCTTCTCGTATGTCGGATATGACAAGTCGGCGGAAGAATGTGTAGAGATGCTGAGAAAAGGAAAAGTAGACATCTACACAGCAGCAAAAAAGACTCCGGAAAGAGAAAAGGAATTCGCGTTTTCCACACATCCGGCGATTACATCATCTACCTGTATGAATGTAAAAGTAGGCAATAACAAGATCGTGGCAGGAGACTATTCTACCTACAATGGAATCCGGGTAGGACTTCTGAAACGCCATACATACAATGATACATTTCTTAATTTCGCAAAAGAAAAAGGATTCGACTGTGAGATCATCTATTATGATACACCGGCAGAACTTACGAATGCACTGATCGATGACAAGGTAGATGCACTGGTCAACAGCTATATCCGTATTCCGGAAGATGAGAAGACCATCGAAAATTTCGGTGAGACACCATACTATATCATGGTACGGAAAGAAGACAAAGCACTGGTGGAACAACTGGACTATGCGATTGACTGTATGAATGTCGAGACACCAAACTGGCGGACAGACCTGTATACAAAGTACTACGGATCCGCTAAGTTGAATACGGAATACACGGAAGAAGAACGGACACTTTTAAAAGAGCTGCAGGACAGCGGTACGGTGATCAAGGCCGTAATGAATCCGGATGCCAGTCCATATTCCTGGTATAAAAACGGCAAGGCAAAGGGAATCGTGGCAGACATTTTCAAAGCCACGGCGGAAAAACTGAACGTGAAATACAAGATCGTTCCGGTATCTACAAAAGAAGAATATGAAAATGCAGTCAATTCCGGAGACATCGACATATGGATCGATCAGGAAGGTTATTATGACGAGGACAGGGAACAGAAGTACAAGATTACAGACACCTATCTGACCTCTTCGGTATCTGTATTACGAAGAAGAGGAGAATCCAAAAAGATCGAGAAGATCGTTGTAAAAAATGCAAATATCGCAGTAAAGGAAATCATCGCATCTGTATGGCCTTCGGCAGAGATCCTTCAGGCAGATACACTGGAAGAATGCAAAGAAAAGGTTTTGGATGGAGAGGCAGACGGAGCACTGCTCTTATCATACACGGCACAGAAGGTGGCAAGAGAAGATGTACAGAACCGGCTGCGGATAGAGATCGTACCGGGGGCAGAGATGCGGCTGAAGATGGGAATCAACGCAGGCGATAACACCCATTTATACGGCTTGTGGGAGAAGACACTGAATCAGGTGGTACAGAATAAGAGTGCAGAGATCGTTCAGAATCATCTGGAGCGGGCATCCGCACCGACCATCACGGAGTATATATTCGACCACCCGGCATATCTGATCATAATCTGCGCATCGGTATTCCTGCTGTTATTTATGATCGTGCTATATGTACAATCTGTAAAGACCAAGCGGAGACAGGAGAAGATATCGTCGCAGCTGGCTGTGGCGCTGGAACAGGCGCAGGAAGCGACCGAATCAAAGCAGAACTTCTTCTCGAAGATGAGCCACGATATCCGGACTCCGTTAAATGTAGTCCTTGGCATGACGCAGGTGGCGAAGAAGTATAAGAATGATACCAGAAAGCTGGAAAAAGCACTGGATAATATTACATCCGAAGGGAATTATCTGTTGGTACTGATCAATTCGATCCTGGATGTCAATCAGCTCGAACACGGAGCCGTTGAACTGATTCGGCAGCCATTCAATCCGGCGGACTGCCTGAACGAGATCGTAGAGATATTGATGCCCCTTGCGGAGAAAAAGGAACAGGAGATAGAAGTACGGTGTGATCATACAGACAGAGTGGTCATTGGCGATGTGAACCGCTTAAAGCAGATCCTCATTAATATCGTGTCCAATGCAATCAAATATACAGATGCCGGAGGGCATATCAGCCTGACGATGGATTGTCTGCCGGGACAACGTTACCGCTTCTGTTGTAAAGATGACGGTATCGGAATGACGGAAGATTTCGTAAAACACATCTGTGAAGATTATGTAAGGGCAGAAGACAGCCGTGTATCCAAGACGCAGGGAACCGGACTTGGAATGGCAGTGGTAAAAGGATTCACCGAACTCATGGGAGGTAATCTGGAGATTGAAAGTACACCGGGGGAAGGTTCAGCATTTACGGTAGAGCTCTCATTCCCGGACGCATCAGAGGAGCAGCGGGAAGCGATCCTCCATCCGGCAGCAGAAGAAAAAGAAGAGCCGGCATATACCGGTAAGAAGGTACTGCTGGTAGAAGATAATGCACTGAATGCGGAAATCGCAACAGAGCTGTTACAGAGCATCGGACTTAAGGTAGACTGGGCAGAAAACGGAGAAGCCGGAGTGAAGAGTTATGAAGCATCGGAGACGGGGGAATACTTTGCAATCTTCATGGATATGCAGATGCCGGTCATGGACGGCGTGGAAGCTACGAGACAGATCCGTCAGAGCGACAGGAAAGACAGCGATATCCCGATCTTCGCTATGACAGCGAATACATTTGCCAGTGACAGGAAGAACTGCCGCGAGGCTGGGATGAACGGCTATATCGCCAAGCCGGTAAGCATCAAGAATATTACAGATACGCTGAACGGTGAGATCAATCAGTTTTGATCGATTGTAAATGAGAAAAAAGAAAAAGACGGAGAAGCAAAAGGCCAGGCTTCTCCGTCTTTTTGACATCGTTATGCGTTCTGAAGAAGTCGGCGGAAGCTGGTCCTGTAGATATGTATTTCTTAAATTTCTCGAAAAAAGAGGAATACGTAATACTATTTCCATAATTTCGGTGTATATTTATAGTCTGGAAATGATTATAGTGAATTCAGAAAATACATCCGTAACAAACAGAAGATGTATTCGCATAGTAAGAACAGGAGAGACAGCTTATGTTAACGTTATTATTTTTGATCTGTATGTTAGGAATATTTGGAAAGCTATTGATATTCGGCTTAAGGGCAGCCTGGGGAGTGTCAAAATTATTACTGACCGTGGTATTCTTCCCGGTGATCCTGATCGGTATGGTATTCGTCGGATTGATCCATCTGGCATTCCCAATCCTGATCATAGTCGGAATCGTGGCACTGCTTAGCAGGAACTAAGGATAAAAGAGGAGCATGGAGATTGGAAACAAAAGAAAAAGAGTAGATGTACAAAAAGAGAGGAGATGCCTATGAAAACCAAATTTAAAGTAATCATCGCCGTAATTCTCGCAGTTGTGATCAGTATCGGTTCGATATCTGCATACAAGTATATCACCAGTCCGAAGGAAGAGAGCATCCCGCTCGAGACCACACTGGAAGATGCGGCAGAGCTGACCACACAGAAGATGATCATCTCAGATGTATTCAGGAGTACAAAGGGAACGATCCCGCTGATCAACAAGAACCGGTTCCTGGTACAGTATAAGACAACCATCACTGCCGGACTGGATGTGCAGAGTGCAAAGATCAAAGAGACCGATGACAAGATCACGATCACAATCCCGCACTGCACGATTGATGAAGATTCGATCAAGATCAAGTCCAGTGACCTGAAGATTTATGATACGAACTTTGCAATTATGAGTGTAGATAAAGAAGCGGTCATGGAATTAGTCGGGGAAGCAGAAAAGAAAGCAAAGAAAAAAGCAGAGTCAGACGAATATGGATTCCTTGAAAATGCAGATGAGAATGCAAAGAAAGTAATCAAGGGGATGTTCGAAAATGTGGCAGACGGACGGGAAGTCGTTGTAGAATTCGCAAAGTAAGACAATGGAACAGGATAATGACAAAAGCTATTGCAGATATTGGATGCAATAGCTTTTGTTGTTATCAGAATGTCAGTATATGACTATGAAGAAATCGCAGAGAGAAAATGTATGCAAAAAAAACTGAAAAAGGAAAATAATGGGTCTGCTTGAATTGACTTAATGAGAAAAAGAAGCTAATATAAGATTAACTGTGGGAGTCTATACCCATGGGGAAAAATATTTTTGGAATGAAAATTAAATAGGAGGAGAAAAAGCGATGAAGAAGAGAAAGTACAAGCAGTTGCTGGCATCGGTAATTGCATGTTCTATGGTGCTTTCAGGAATGCCGGCAACCGTATACGCTGCCGGAAATGATACCGCTCAGGAAGTTCAGTCAGAAGACCAGACTTCAGGAACTGCGGGATCAGAAGATTCAAGCAGTGCCGGACAGCAGGAAAATGCTGGAAACCAGACGACTGCCGGAACGAATGAAAGCACATCGACTGAATCAGACAGCAATAGTCAGGCAAACGGTTCACAGGATAGTACAACCCAGAACAACACAGCACAGTCAGGCACAACCCAGAACAACACAGCTTCCCAGCCGGCAGCAGCTGATGCGCAGAGCGCGCAGGATGCGAAAGCGGTTAAGACAGAGAAGGTGTTGGAACTTCACAAGGGTGAGAAAATTTCAGGTGTAGAGTTGACAGCTAAAATGGTAAGCTGGTTCTCCACAGCTCTTAACTACCGTTATTCACAAGGTGAGATTAATGGAAAAGAGATTGATCTGAAGGACAGTTATAGTTTTACCTCAGGAACAGTGACAGTTGAAAAGTATATCAAAACAGGTGGGTCACTGATTAAACCTATAAAGGAATGGGTACAGGCTGGAACATTCACAGTCAAGAATTACAGCAATGTAACTTTCAACGTTTCAGGACCGGAAGGCGCAGGCGTCAATATTGATGGCAAAGCTGTTACAGGCACTGTAAAATCCTACGACACAGAGAACAAAACATTTACAGTCAATTCTGTAGATGGTTATGATGTAACTGTAAAAAATGGTGAAACACCAATGGAGCCAAATGCAGACGGCTCTTATACACTGCCAGTTACAGATGCAACAATCAATGTTGTATACGAAGCAACAGCTGGTGCATATGTTAACGTAACCAATCCAGATAATGGAAAGATTACAATTGATGGTCAGGTTGTAGACAGTACGAAAGTTGCACTGAATTCTACTTATACAGTTAAGGTAACACCGGATAATGGATATGCGGTAGAAAAGATATTTGTAAACAGTAATCCTGTAGAGGATGTTACTTATGCTAACCAGGCAGCAACAGTTACTTTAAATGCTGGTGATGTGAATGATGCAGTATTTAATATTACTGCTAAGACAGTTCAGTGCAAGCTGGATGCAAGAGATGCAGATGTATCTTATCGTGATGGTATGTCTGTAGATCAGATTACTCAGAATATCTTTGATGCAGTTGTTGGAACAGAAAATGTACCAGATATTACATTGAATGATGTGACAATTGAGTATGATGCATCTTTGACAGGAGCGAAGGTATGGAAGCCAATCGGTTATCAGCCTGAATTATGGGAATTTACTTTACATGAATTTGGAAAGAGTACTGAAAAAATCCGTATCACTTACAACGGAACAGAAAAGTATCCATCTATGCAAGAGACTGCTACAATCACATTAAAAGACCTTCGTGAGGCAACTACACTTTCTATCAACGATGGAATCAAGATGAAGTATCAGTCAGCTGAGATGATGGATGCAGTGATCAAAGTTCTGATCGCTCAGAATGCAACTGTAACAGATAAAGCGGGTAATAAGATTGAGACAACAGCAGATGACTTTACTTATACTCCATCCACAGATGAATGGAAAGCAGGAGAACAGGAAATCACAGTTACCTATAACGGAGATGAAAATTATCTGTCAAGTTCTGCAACAACAACCATCACAATCAAAAAAGGTGATGCAAATGTATGGGTAAACAGCCAGAATATCAAATACGGAGAAAGCTTCTCTCAGGTATTCGCAAGTAATCCGTCAGATGCAATGCCACTTGGAATGATCGTTGGAATCGATGGAAATGGAAAGTCATTCGTTGGATTTGATTGTTCTAATATTGTTATCAAAAAGGAATATCCTCTCATTGGTACAGTAGAGGTACCATTGGAAGATGCAATCTTAACATTAGTTCCAGATGGAAAAGTGAATGTTGGAAATCTTATGACAATTATCAACAAGCTTCCAAACGCAGGGGATAATGAAGGTATTATTTCTGCCGTACAGAAAGTTGTTGATCAGATTCTGAAGATTTATCCGGATGCAGCTAACTGGTCTGTTTCTTTCAGACGACCAACAGAATCAGGTGTATACCTTGCAGTAGGAGCATCTACAAATCAGAACTACAACACAGCAGTAGGTGTTGGATACCTGACAATTGCACCTCAGTCAAAAGATGTAAAACTGGAGTTCAACAACCAGCTTCCAGATAACAACACATTAACATATCAGGAAGCACAGAGCTTTGGATTTGGCGGAAAAGCAACACAGAATGGACAGGCTGTTTCTGCTAATGTAAAAGCAAAATATTCAGGTGTAAAAGCAAATGGACAGGTTATTGCATTAAGCAATGATCCAATCCGTGACACAGGAAGCTATATAGAGACAGTCTACACAGTTGGCGGTAACTATGCAGCAAAACCAATCACAAGATGCTACACAGTAAAGAGACAGAACACAGTAATCACATTTGACGGAGCAGATGAGAATAATAAGTATACATTCACATATGACGGACAGCCACACGGTGTAACAGCAAGTGTACGTGCCGGAGGCGACGCTGGTGATGTAGTAGCTTGTGCAAAAGTTGTTTACATGGATGCTTCTGGAAATAAGATCAAAGGTGTACCGACAGATGCAGGAACTTACTATGCAGTAGCTTCTTATAAGGGAAATGCATGCTATACAGGTGTGAAAGCTGCATATGCAACAATCGAGATTAAAGAGAAAGAAGTAACTGTTACACCAGATCAGCAGAATGCAATTTACTATCGTGATCAGATGCCAGAAGAATTTACTTATACAGTAACAGATGAAAACGGTAATGCATTATCGGATGAAGAGATTGCAAGTCTTGGAACAATCTCTGTTGTTAAAACACCAGAAGCTGTAACACCAGGACATTACACGATCAAAGCCCAGGTTGAAAATCCAAACAAGAATTACAAGATTACTTGTGGAGAGACAACATTTGATATTCTTGCAAGACCAATCACAATCAAGACCATGAATATGGCCATCGAATATGGTGATGATGTACCGGCTGTTGAGTATTGCATCTACGACATGAACGGTGAACCGGCAGATTCAACAATCGTAAGTGAAGCAGACTTCCCGTCATTAAGCTTCAGCATTGCAGGACAGGAAGAAGGAAAACATCTGGCAGCAAACGCAGCATATGATATTGTGGCAAGTGGATTAGACAATGAAAATGAAAATAAAAACTTTGCTGTAACATATGTAGGCGGACAACTTACAGTTAACCCAAGAAAGATCAACATCTCTATCGACTCTAAGAAGAAGGTAGAAGGTGACGCTGATCCGGAACTGACATACACAGTATCAAGAGCAACAGGAGAAGCTGTTACACAGGCAGCTGAAGATACAGCTGCAGCAAGTGCTGTTGTAGAAGGTGACGAGCTTGGAGTTACATTAACCCGTGAAGCTGGTGAGACAGTTGGATTATATGACATTTACGCAAATGTAGAAGGATTAAATTCAAACTATGTATTAGCTGAGACACCGGACGGAACAGATAAGTTCGAGATCGTGAAGAAAGGAACTGTTATCGATGATAACAAGAAACCTTCTGATCAGAACCCATCAGGCGATAAGACGACTGTAAAGGGTGACAACAAGAACAACAAGAATACAAACACTGCCAAGAAAGCTGACAATACAAAGAAGAATCAGCCGAAGACAGGTGACAATTCACACGTAATGTTCTATCTGTTCATGATCGAGGCTGCAATGGTTGCAGCATTCATTACTCTGATCTTCAGAAGAAGACGCAGAAGCTAATCAAAGATCATAAAAGATATAATAGAAATGTCTGTCAAAGACGATAATTAAGAGACCGCAGGTCAGGCCCGCTTAAGAGCCGGATCTGCGGTTTCTCTTGTATTTTCAAAAAAGGTGGTTTATACTGGTAACAGTTCAATACAACCAGGGGAGCTTGTAAGACAAAGCTGAGAGTAAGGTATGACCTTAGACCCTAGAACCTGTTTGGATAATGCCATGTAGGAAGTGTTTGTCAGAAGAGTATAAAGTTAGATTGACATCTGAGTGCATCCGCATTATGGCGGGTGTATTTTTTTTACCATGTGTCCGGAGGCAGCCGCTGGCGGCAGGCCCTGCAGGCACGAAGCATATGTTCCAGACAATAATAAGATGAAGATGGAGGAAATATAGAATGAACGCAAGTGTAGCTATTCAGGTTCTGCCGGGAGAGCAGGACGAAAATGAAATTATCCGTATTGTAGATGAGGTCATTGATTATATCAAATCAACAGGACTGAATTATTATGTGGGACCATGTGAGACATCGATCGAGGGTGACTACGATAAACTGATGGAGATCGTAAAGAACTGTCAGATCGTAGCTGCAAAAGCCGGATGCAAGAGCATGAATACCTATGTGAAGATTTCTTACAAACCGGAAGGAGATGTACTGACGATTGACAAGAAGGTTACAAAGCATCACCAGTAAGATACCGGTCGTCATAGCGTTATGCATCATCGTGCTGCTGTGGGATCTGCTCTGCAGAAGCGGTCTGGTACCGGCATATATGCTGCCGACACCGGGAGAGGTCTGGAAGGCACTGGTTACGGATTTCCCGACTATATTAAAGCATGCAGAGGTTACGCTGCAGGAGGCTTTCTATGGTCTGTGTATCGGTGTGATCTTAGCATTTGTCATGGCGACGGTCATGGACCGGTTCGAGCTTCTGAATAAGGCGCTTCATCCGATCCTGGTGATCACGCAGACGATTCCAACGATCGCGATCGCACCGCTTCTGGTGTTGTGGATGGGATTCTATATGGCACCGAAGATCACACTGGTCGTGATCACCACATTTTTCCCGATCACGGTGGGACTCCTGGATGGATATAAGAGTGTGGATAAGGATTCGATTGATCTGATGCGTGCGATGGGTGCGAAGAGAAGCCAGATATTCTTCCATGTGAAAGTACCGGGAGCACTGCCGCAGTTCTTCTCGGGACTTAAGATCTCGGCATCGTATGCAGTGGTCGGTGCAGTGATCTCCGAGTGGCTGGGAGGATTCGAAGGACTTGGCGTGTACATGACGAGAGTATCGAAAGCATATGCTTATGACAAGATGTTCGCGGTGATCATATTCATCGTGGTCATCAGTCTGCTCCTGATGGGAGTGGTCAATATATTGAAGGCTGTATCACTTCCATGGATGAGGATCGTGGAGAGAGAACAGCAGGAATAAGAAGAGATAATGGGAGGAATTATGAGAAGATCAGATTGGAAAAGAGTGACTGCAGGTGCGGTGACAGCTATGATGCTGGTATCATTGACAGCCTGCGGATCATCAGACAGTAAAAAAGACGCAAAAGAATCCAGTGACGGAAAGAAGCTGACGAAGATCACATTCTGCCTGGACTGGACACCGAATACGAACCACACAGGCCTGTATGCGGCAAGTGCACTGGGATATTATGAAGATGCAGGTCTGGATGTAGAGATCGTACAGCCGCCGGAGAATGGTGCGGCAACGATGTGTTCTGCAGGACAGGCACAGTTCGCGATCGAGGCACAGGATACGATGGCAGCGGCTCTGGATTCTGACAAACCGCTTGGAATCACAGCAGTAGCAGGAGTTATCCAGCACAATACATCCGGTATCCTTTCCAGAAAGGGTGACGGAATCGACAGTCCGAAGGGACTGGAAGGAAAGACCTATTCTACATGGGAATCTCCGATCGAACAGGCAACACTGAAGACAGTAATGAAAGATGAAGGAGCAGATTTCTCCAATGTGAAGCTGATCCCGAATAATATCACAGATGAGCCTGCAGCACTGAAAGCAAAGCAGACAGATGCGATCTGGGTATTCTACGGATGGGGCGGAATCAACGCAGACATCGAAGGTGTAGACTGTGATTACTGGAACTTCAAGGATATCGATCCGGTATTCGATTATTATACACCGGTAATTATTGCTAACAATGATTTCCTGAAGGATTCTCCGGATACAGCAAAAGCATTTCTCGAAGCAACCGAGAAAGGATATGAGTATGCGATCGAGAATCCGAAGAAAGCTGCAGATCTTCTGATCAAGGGAGACGACACAGGATCTCTGAAGGGGTCTGAAGATCTTGTATATGCAAGCCAGGAATGGCTGTCCAAGCAGTATGTGGCAGATCAGGCAAAATGGGGCGTGATCGACGAGACGAGATGGAACAACTTCTATCAGTGGCTGCATGACAATGGACTGACAGAGACAGACCTGACAGGTAAGGGATTCTCGAATGATTATCTGCCGTCAAAATAACAGGATATGTATCAGGAAAGGACGAAAAAGATGACGCTTCTGAAAGCAGAACATATTACAAAAAAATATGGAGACCGCACTATTATAAAGGATATCAACATCGAACTCCATAAGGGGGAACTGGTATCACTTCTTGGTGTGAGCGGTTCCGGGAAGACGACTCTTTTTCACGTCCTGTCCGGACTTACGACACCGGAAGAGGGACGTGTCCTGCTGAACGGGCAGGACATTACGTCGAAGCCGGGCGAGATCAGCTATATGCTTCAGAAAGATCTGTTATTTCCACATAAGAAGATCATAGACAATGCGGCACTCCCGCTGGTGCTTCACGGAATGAAGAAGAAAGAGGCCAGAGAGAAAGCGTCTCCGTACTTCAAAGAATTCGGTCTGGAGGGAACGCAGTATCAGTACCCGTCCCAGCTTTCCGGAGGAATGCGCCAGAGAGCGGCGCTTCTGCGGACGTACCTGTCATCGAAGGGTGTGGCGCTTCTGGATGAGCCGTTCAGTGCGCTGGATACGATCACGAAGAGTGCGATCCACAGGTGGTATCTGGAAGTGATGCAGCATATTGATTTGGCAACGCTTTTTATCACGCATGATATTGATGAAGCGATCCTGCTTTCGGACCGTATATATATCCTGAACGGAAAACCGGGCGAGATTAAGGATGAGATCATTATCAGGGAAAAGAAGCCGAGACCGGAAGATTTTTATCTCACGGATGCATTTCTGAATTATAAGAGGGATATTATCCGGAGACTGTAATGGTGTCTCAGACTAAGTGACCGGCAAAGGGATAGACACATTTTATAAATATGATGAGCGGAAGTATGTATAGCGGAGACTCAAATATATGTAAAAAGATGTTGCGATTATGTGAAGAATGTCGAAATTTATTAATTTTTATGATAGAATGTGCTACAATGAATTTATCTTAAAGAAACAGGAGATAAAGGTATGACATTACAGGAATGTTATGAAGTGATCGGTGGAAACTACGAAGATGTATTAAAGCGTCTGAGAAGTGAAGTGCTGATCAGGAAATTCACATTAAAATTCCTTGAAGACAAGAGTTATTCACAGCTGAAGCAGGCTTTGGAGGATAAGAACTACGAAGATGCGTTCCGCGGGGCACATACACTGAAAGGTGTCTGCCAGAACCTTTCGCTTGACCGTCTGTATGAGGTGAGCAGGGATCTGACAGAGCTTTTGAGAGACAGAACCGGAGAACAGCCGGGAATTCCGGAAGCGATGGAAAAAGTAACGGAAGTATATGAAGAGACAATTGAAGGAATTAAGAAGCTGCAGAAGTAATCCGGCAGCTTTTTTTCATGCAAAAGTATGCAAGAGAAGCTCACGGCGGCAGTTCCTTCCGGAAGCTTTGGCAAGTGGCAGGTTCTCTTATTGTGTTTCAGGAGAGAAAGAATTATAATAGATATATTGGGTCTGGATGTACAGGCTTTTATATGATTACAAAAGGAAACAAAAAGAAAAACAAAGGAGAGATAAATGAGGGGAAAGAAACGGATTCCGGCGATCCTTATGGCGGTGATCCTCGGGGTGTCCCTGGGGGCTGCACCGGCAATGACGTACGCGGAACCAGAGACGGATGCGGGAGTAGCTGCGGCAGATGAGAACCAGACAGCTGCGGAGGAAGAAAAGGAACTTACACCGGAAGAGTTAGAGAAAAAGGCAGAAGAGGATGCTTACAATATGGAGATCCAGTCGAATGGCTGGAAGAACTGGCCGCAGGGACCGGGCACATACGGGGAAGCGGCAATCGTGATGGATGCAGGGACAGGAAGCATTCTGTATGAGAAGAATATAGATGCGCATGAATATCCGGCAAGTATTACGAAAGTGCTGACGGCACTGATCGCATTAAAGTATGGAAACCTGTCGGATCCGGTTACATTTACGAATGACTGCGTGTCTTTCATGCAGCCGGGTGATTCTTCGGTCGGATTAAAAGAAGGCAATGTGATCACGCTGGAACAGGCTTTGTATGCGACACTTCTGGCATCGGCGAATGAAGCTGCCTATGCAGTTGCGGAAAATGTAGGAAAGAATGCGGGACAGGATTATAACTGGTTCATTGAGCAGATGAATCAGGAATGTCAGGAACTGGGCGGAAAGAATTCTAATTTTGTTAATGCGAATGGTCTTCATGATGATAATCATTATACATGCGCAAGAGATATGGCACTGATTGGCAGGGAGATCTGGCGGTATCCGGAATTCCTGAAGATGTGCCAGGAACAGAGCTATACGATCCCGGTATCGGATACGACAGAGGAGCATGTATTTGCCCAGCATCATAAGATGCTGATCGATGTGAATAAGAATTATTACGAATATGCTGTGGCAGGAAAGACAGGGTATACATCCAACGCATTATCCACGCTGATCACCATGGCAGATAATGGCAATATGAAACTGGTCTGCGTCGTACTGCGGACGCATGGCGCGAACATTTACCCGGATACGAGGAATCTGTTTGAGTATGCGTTCAATAATTTCCAGAAGATTAATGTGGCAGATGAGAAGAAACCATCGGAAGTGAGTGAGTTTATTCAGGCTTCTGAAAGGCAGACAACAGAAAATACAGATCAGAGTGCCGCATCCGGCGGTAATGAATATCAGGCTCTGGAAGACGGCTATGTACTGCTTCCAAATGGCGTGACATTTGATGATGTGAAGTATAAGATCGAAGATGTGGATGAGAGCACGGGAGAAGGAACGGTCATGTATACTTATGACGGTCATCAGGTGGGAAGTGCAACAGCCAGATTAAGTGAAGCATACTTACAGCAATTAAGTAATAAGAAAAATGTGGATAATTCCGGGAAAAAGAAGACGGAAAGTGGAAAAACCGGTACAACGATTCTGGAGAAGATCAAACAGATCCCGGCATTCCTGAGTCATAAATTTTCTAAGAAGTCCAACATAGAAAAGTATGTGATCACAGGCGGCGCTGCTGTGCTTCTGGTCTTATTCTTAAGTCTGATTATTGTGATCATCCGCAGACGGATCCGCAGGCGCAGATAACGGCAGGGGATATCAGAAATAAAAATATAAGAGAAAACCGATTAAAAAAGGTAAAAACCCTTGACGGATTTTAGGATTGTTGCATATAATAAAGGATGTGAAAAACGCTGACGAAGACAGTAGGACATAACAGAACGTAATAGCGAGCCGGGGATGGTGGAAGTCCGGTACAAGTAAGATATATC
>JBNMJT010000012.1:0-31172 GCA_050873945.1 Dorea sp. | reverse complement strand
CAGGGAATGACATATTCATTCGAAAGCCCGAAGGTATTTGACAAGCTTCTGATTCCGGAAGATTCAGATCTCCGTAAGGCTATCCCGATCATGAATCCACTGGGAGAAGATTACAGTATTATGCGTACATCTTCTTTAAATGGTATGCTGACATCACTTGCAACAAACTATAACAGAAGAAATAAAGATGTAAAATTATACGAACTGGCTAACATTTACCTTCCAAAGGCACTTCCACTTACAGAACTGCCGGATGAAAGAGTACAGTTCACACTTGGTATGTATGGAGAAGGCGATTTCTTCACTATGAAGGGCGTAGTAGAAGAGTTCTTCGATAAAGTAGGTCTTCACCAGAAAGAAAAATATGATCCGAATGCAGGAAAATCATTCCTTCACCCTGGACGTCAGGCTAACATCATTTACGATGGTGTGGTTGTAGGATATCTCGGAGAGGTTCATCCGGAAGTTGCAGACAACTACGGAATCGGAACAAGAGCATACATTGCTGTTATCGATATGCCGGAGATCGTAGCAAGAGCTACATTTGACCGCAAGTACACAGGAATTGCGAAATTCCCTGCAGTTACACGTGACATCAGTATGGTAATGCCAAAAAAGATTCTGGTAGGACAGATTGAAGATGTGATCGAAAGCAAGGGCGGCGAATATCTGGAAAGCTATTCACTGTTCGATATTTACGAAGGAGCACAGATCAAGGCTGGATTCAAATCTGTTGCATACTCTATCGTATTCCGTGCAAAAGATAAGACTCTGGAAGATGCAGACGTATCTGCAGCTATGGACCGTATCTTAAAAGCACTGGAAGGTATGGGAATCGAACTTCGTAAATAAAAAAACATTCATTCATATCAGATAAAAGCTCAGTAAAAAGAGCAAGAGGATTAAAGATGAAGAAAAAACAGATCATAGGTCTGGTAGTAGCGGCAGCACTGTTCGTTGGAGTCAGTGCTGCCAGCGTGTTTACCAATACTATTTCAAAAAATCTGCTTCAGGGCAGTGTGAAAGATGTGATAGATCTTGGCGGCTCGTATCAGTTTGATCCGCCGTCAGAAGATTATATTGCAATTGTAAGAGTCGAAGGTACGATTCAGGAGCAGACGCAGAGCAGTGCACTGGAGACATCAAGCGGATACCAGCATGACTCGACGATGAATTATATTGATGAACTGATGGATGATTCGAATAACAAAGGAATCCTTCTGTATGTAGATTCTCCGGGCGGAACGGTCTATGAATCAGAAGAATTGTATCAGAAACTGAAAGAATATAAAGAGACGACAAAACGTCCGATCTGGGATTATATGGCGCATTATGCGGCATCCGGCGGATATATGGTGTCTATGGCATCCGATAAAATATACGCAAATTCTAATACAACGACCGGATCGATCGGTGTGATCATGTCGGGATATGATATGTCCGGCTTATATGAAAAGCTCGGAATCCGTTATGTCAGCATTACGAGCGGCGAGAATAAGGACAGCAGTAAATTTACAGATGAACAGATTGCTATTTATCAGGATCAGATCAATGAAGCTTATGAGGAATTTGTAAATATTGTAGCAGATGGACGTGGTATGTCGGCAGAGGATGTAAAGAAACTGGCAGACGGAAGAACTTATACTGCAAAGCAGGCGAAGAATAATGGCCTGATCGATGAGATCAGTCTGTATCCGGATATGAAGGATGCGATGAGTAAAAAGCTTGGAACATCTACATTTTATGAGATGGAATCCGATGAAGGAATTCTGCAGTCACTGTTCTCCAAAGCAGAATCATTAGTTCCTAAGTCAGAAGCACAGGTTCTGATGGAAACCGCCGAAAGTATAGAAAGCGGGGTGCCGATGTACTATGCAGAACAGTTACGGTAATCAGGAGAATTTAGCCGGACAGAACAGTTGCTGTGTCAGTGGGAATCTGGAGTATGCAGGGTTCTGGGTGCGGATGGCGGCTTATATGATCGACAGTGTGATAGTATTTGCAGGCCTCCTGATCGTGCGGCTGATATTTGCAGGTATCTCACTGGCCGGCGGCGGTGCGATAACGGGAACGGATATCCTGTTTCATTATTCGTTCAAAGATATCGTACTGTATGCTTTGAAAGTATTGTATTTTATTGCATTTACCTATCTGACAGGAACGACACTGGGGAAGAAAGCGATGAATCTCCGGGTAGTTTCAAAAAATCCGGAAGAGAAGCTGACACTGGTAAATGTGGTGTACCGCGAGACTGTCGGAAGATTCTTATGCAGCCTTCCGGTGAATATCGGTTATATTGTTGCAGGAATTGATTCGGAAAAACGTGGATTTCATGACATGCTTTGTGATACCAGGGTGGTATATCAGAAGAAGATAAAGGTATGGATGGCACAACCGGGAACGGTTGTACCAGAATGTGAAAAGCCGAATGTAGAAGAGCAGAAATTGCAGACATCAGAGGGTGAGCTGCCAAAAACGCAGGAAAATCTCCAGATGGAAGAGTCAGGAATACAGGAATTGAAAAAAACAGAAAATACACAGAGTTCTGTAGTTGAGAAACCGGGAAAACCAGTGTATAATGGCTATCGTCTGGTAGATAATCGACCAGAAAAAGAAACAGATTCAAACGCAGCTGTAAATGAAAACGCATCAGAAAAAGATACGTAAAGAATAAAAGGGAAAGGAATTCATAATTATGAAACGTCAGGATTTTTATTATGAATTGCCGGAAGAACTGATTGCACAGGATCCGCTTGAGGATCGTTCGAGCTCCAGACTTCTTGTCCTTGACAAGGAGACCGGGGCTTTTTCCCATCATGTATTTAAAGAGATCACAGAGTATCTGCATGAGGGAGACTGCCTGGTAATCAATGATACAAAGGTCATTCCGGCAAGACTGATTGGTTCCAAAGTAGAAACCAATGCCAAAATCGAAGTATTATTATTGAAGAGAAAAGAAAACAACGTATGGGAGACACTGGTAAAACCAGGGAAGAAAGCAAAAGTCGGAGCCAAGATCAGTTTCGGTGACGGCCTTCTGATGGGAGAAGTCATCGATGTGGTAGAAGAAGGAAACCGTCTGATCAAATTCGATTTCGATGGAATTTTTGAAGAAATCTTAGACCAGCTTGGCCAGATGCCGCTGCCTCCATATATCACACACCAGTTGGAGGATAAGAACCGTTACCAGACGGTATACGCAACTCACACAGGTTCGGCAGCAGCACCGACGGCAGGACTGCATTTTACACCGGAACTTCTGGAAGAGATTAAGGCAAAAGGTGTGGATATTGCGAGAGTTACACTTCATGTGGGGCTTGGAACATTCCGTCCGGTAAAAGTGGATGAGATTACCGAGCATCATATGCATTCGGAATTCTTCATGATCGATGAAGAAGCGGCTGAGAAGATCAACCGTGCAAAAGAGACGGGACACCGTGTAATCTGCGTCGGAACGACAAGCTGCAGAACGGTAGAATCAGCGGCAGATGAGAACGGACATCTGGAAGCGAAGAGTGGATGGACACAGATATTCATTTATCCGGGCTATAAATTCAAAGTACTGGATTGTCTGATCACCAATTTCCATCTTCCGGAATCGACATTGATCATGCTGGTATCTGCGCTTGCAGGACGGGAGCACGTGCTTGCGGCTTATGAAGAGGCTGTGAAGGAGAGATACCGGTTCTTCTCATTCGGGGATGCGATGTTTATTCAGTAAAAGAATTGGAAAGAATGATTTTGTTTTATACAGGAGGTTGATAGAGAATCAGTCTCCTGTATTTTTTACTATTGCAATACAATTATATGAAGGAATGGGCAGAATTTATCAATTAAATATTAAATTATCTGAACTTCACCGAACGGAAGACATCCTGAAAGCAACAACAGACAAGGAATACCAGAAGAAGTTACTTAAAGAATTCGGATTGGAATAATAAAAATCTGCACACATACATGCTTCTTCGCATACTATACATGCGAAGGAGCGTGATAATATGATCTATAAAGCAATTCAGGGACTTCCACAGGCTTATGCCAAAATAGAAGGAAGCAAAGAGTACCCTGATATTCGTGGAAATGTATATCTCTATGAAGTGTATAATGGCACAGTCCTTTTAGGAGAGCTGATGGGAATCCCGGAGGAACTGGAGAAGAAATATGGAGGATTTTTTGGATTTCACATCCATGAAGGAAATGCATGTACAGGAGATGCAGAAGATCCATTTGCAGATACAAAAGGACACTACAATCCGGGAAAAGAAGAACATCCCAGACATGCAGGAGATCTGCCGCCGGTATTGAGTAATAATGGAATAGCATGGATGGAGATTTATACAGGAAGATTCTATCCGCAGGACGTGATTGGAAGGACGATCGTACTTCATGAGATGCCGGATGACTTCAGAACACAGCCGTCCGGAGATTCAGGAATGAAGATTGCATGTGGCGAGATACAGGCATGGGAACAAAAATAGATACGGTAAAAAAAACGAGAGATACAGGCATGGGAGTCAAAATGGACACGGTAAAAAATGATAAAAAGTAAGAATAGAAACGGGACAAAAACGGGATACTGATTATTTGACATGTAAGCGTGAAAACGCTAAAATTGGTGGAGGAATGTAGAAAACTACAGACCTCCATTTTTTGAAACCAAGGGGTCAGTGAAAAAAACAAAACCTCGTCCCCACTGGAAAGGAGCCCACATGCCGAAAAAAGAACTAGCAAAAGGATTTACAACCGGAACCTGTGCACAGGCAGCAACAAAGGCGGCCATGCAGATGCTTTTTACAGGAGAAAAAGTGGAGCATGTGCAGGTGGAACTGCCACAGGGGGAAAAGCTGCAGCTGGATATCATGGATATACAGAGAGGATACAAGACCGGGCAGGAAAGAGACGGGAAACGTGCAGCTGGAAATGAGGCTTCGAATTTAGAATATACAGACGGGGAATTGCCGGTTATGGTATCCTGCGCAGTCAAAAAAAACAGCGGGGATGATCCGGATATTACGAATGGAGTTCTGGTCTACAGTAAGGTGAGAATTTCAGACACGGGACAGATCCATATTGATGGCGGGACCGGAGTCGGAAGAGTGACCAAACCGGGTCTGAACCAGCCGGTAGGCGAAGCAGCGATCAACCGTGTTCCAAGGCAGATGATAAGAAAAGAAGTGGAAGAGGCCTGCGAAGAGGTTGGTTATACCGGAGGAATTGATGTGGAGATATCCATTCCGGAAGGAGTAAGGCTTGCAAAAGAGACATTCAATCCAAGACTTGGAATAGAAGGAGGACTTTCGATACTCGGGACAACTGGTATCGTGAATCCGATGAGCGAACAGGCGCTGATCGATACCATTGAAGTAGAGATGAAGGTATGTCTGGCTGAGAAGTACCGATATCTCATCATTGCGCCGGGAAATTATGGATTGGACTTTCTGAAGGAACAGTATAGTATAGAAGAAAATGATGTGGTAAAATGTAGTAACTATATTGGTCAGACCATAGATATGGCGGTGGAGCAGGACTGTAAAGGAGTTCTGCTGGTCGGACATATCGGGAAACTGATCAAGGTATCAGGCGGGATTATGAATACCCATTCCAGATGGGCAGACTGCCGGATGGACTTATTCGCTACGGCCGCTTTAAGAGCTGGAATCACAGGAGAGAAAGCGGCAGAATTTCTCGACTGTGTGACAACGGATGACGCACTGGAAAAGTGCAGCATGGAAGAGCGGACACGCATTATGGAAAAGATCATGATGCGTATGGAAGAATATCTGAACTATCGCGGAAAAGGAGAGATACAGGTGGGAGCGGTTACATTTTCCAATGTATACGGAATCCTTGGAAAGACAGAACAGGCAGAAGAACTGATAGAGAAATTCAGACAGGAACGACAGATAGAATAAATGAATACAGGGAGTTTGGCTGTCACAAGAGCAGGTACAGACAGATTCCGAGAGAATATATAACAGACAGGAAGGAGACGGAACATGATACATTTTGTAGGAGCAGGTCCGGGAGCAGAAGATCTGATCACGGTACGAGGACAGCGTTATCTGGAACAGGCGGATGTGGTAATCTATGCAGGATCACTGGTGAATCCGGGACTGTTAAAGAGTACAAAAGAGACATGTGAGATATATAACAGCGCGAAGATGACGTTGGAAGAAGTGCTGGAAGTGATGAAACGGGCAGAGCAGGAACAGAAGACGACGGTACGTCTGCATACAGGAGATCCGTGTCTGTACGGTGCGATCCGGGAACAGATGGATCATCTGGATGATCTGGGAATTGCGTATGATTCCTGCCCTGGTGTCAGCTCATTTTGCGGAGCGGCAGCAGCTCTGGATCTGGAATATACGCTTCCGGAAGTGTCACAGAGTGTCGTTATCACACGTATGGAAGGCAGAACACCGGTTCCGGCAAAGGAAAAAGTTGCAGCATTTGCAAGCCATAATGCGACGATGGTGCTTTTCTTAAGTACGGGACTACTGGAAAAGCTGGAAGAGCAATTGATCGAAGGCGGATATCGGGAAGATACACCGGCAGCAATTGTATATAAGGCGACATGGCCGGAAGAGGAGAAATATATCTGTACAGTCAGCACGCTGGCAGAGACAGCGAAAGAGCATGGAATCACCAAGACGGCACTGATCATCGTCGGTGATGTGGTGACACACCATGCGTACGAACGTTCAAAATTATACGATCCGGAATTCACTACCGAATTCCGTCAGGGAGCAAAATAGAATGAAGATTGCAATGATCAGTTTTACCGGAAATGGATGGAAACTGGAAAAATCTTTAGCACAGGAACTGAAAAAAGAAGGCCATCAGGTGATACAGGCAGTAAAATGCAAAGGACTGGAAGCGGAAAAAGCTGCAGTAAAATGCAGTGCCGGAGAATGGACCGCAGAACAATTCCGGACACAGGATGTACTGATCTTTATCGGGGCCGTACAGATTGCCATACGCCTGATCGCATCTTATATAGAATCAAAGACAAGTGATCCGGCAGTACTGGTACTGGATGAGAAGGGGCAGTACTGCATTCCGATTTTATCCGGACATATCGGCGGAGCGAATGAGATGGCGGAAATAATTGCCGGGATGGCGGGAGCGGTGCCGGTGATCACAACAGCGACAGACATCAATCAGAAATGGGCAGTAGATGTATTTGCCAGAAAGAACCATCTCTATATAGAGGACATGCAGAAAGCAAAACAGATATCAGCAAAGATTCTGGAAGGAAAGCAGGTTATGATCGCTGTCGAGGGAGGCAGAGATTCCATAGAGGGGGCTGTGCCGGAAGAAGTGAGGATCGTACCGGAGACCTGTGAAAATCCGGATATCTATATCGGAATATATGAGCATGGATTAAGCAATCATGTATTAAAGCTGATACCACAGCGGATAACGGCAGGTATCGGCTGTAAGAGGGGGACATCTGCAGAACAGATAGACCTTCTGGTGGATAAAGTATTGGAAGAATCACATATTAATAAGAAAAGCATCTGCAGAATTGCAAGCATCGATCTGAAAAAAGACGAAAAGGGACTGCTTACATTCTGCAGCAGATATAGAATAGAGCCGGAATTCTATCCGGCAGAGATATTAAAAGAAGTGGAAGGCGAATTCAGCGCCTCCACATTTGTAAAAGAGATTACTGGAGTAGATAATGTATGTGAACGAAGTGCCGTGTGTGCAGGTGGCACGATCCGGATCAGAAAACAGGCAGAAAATGGTGTGACAGCAGCATTTGCCTGGGATAATTGGAGGGTGAAGTTTGAATAAGGTATATGTGATAGGAATGGGCCCCGGGGCTTATGAACAGATGACGGTGAAAGCAGTCAGAACTCTGGAACAATGTGATGTGATTGTCGGGTATACCGTATATATAGAATTATTAAAAGAACATTTCCCGGATAAGAGATATCTGACGACATCCATGAGACAGGAAGCAGAACGCTGCAGGATGGCATTTGAAGAGGCAAAAAAAGGTGCGGTGACAGCCATGGTATGCAGCGGGGATGCAGGAATCTACGGGATGGCAGGACTAATGTATGAAATCGGTGAGGAATATCCGGAAGTGGCAATTGATGTAATTCCGGGAGTAACGGCCGCACTGGGAGGATCAGCGGTACTGGGAGCTGCGGTCGGACATGATGTGAGCCTGATCAGTTTAAGTGATCTTCTGACACCATGGGAGCTGATCGAAGAGCGGCTCCGGTGTGCGGCAAAAGGAGATTTTGTAATCTGTCTTTACAATCCATCCAGCAGAAAGCGGAGTACTTATCTTGCAAAGGCATGTGAACTTATGCTGGAATATAAGCCGGAGGATACCGTCTGCGGAATTGTGAAAAATATTGCCCGTGAGGGAGAAGCAATGCAGACACTGACATTAAAAGAGTTAAAAGAGACAGCAGTGGATATGTTTTCTACTGTATTTATCGGAAATAAACAGACAAAAATAATTCGTGGAAAAATGGTTACACCAAGGGGATATCATATATGAAAGATAAAAAGATTCTATTGTATGCAGGAACAACAGAAGGAAGGAAATTAGCATCTTATCTCGGAAGGAGAGGCGTAAGGCTGCACGTCTGTGTGGCAACTGCTTACGGGGAAAGTCTGCTGCCGGAGGAAAAGAATATAACCGTAACGCATGACCGGATGGACAGTGGACAGATGGGAGAGTTTATGAGGCTGTTTGAGCCGGATTATGTGATTGATGCAACCCATCCATATGCAAAAGAAGTGACAAAAAATTTAAAAAGTGCTTGTGAGGTTATGCAGGTTCCATATTTAAGACTGGTCCGGGGAAGCGAAGAAACAAAAGAAAGTATCTGTGTGGAAAATATGGATGAAGCCATTAAATTTCTGGAAAAGACAGAAGGAAATATCCTGGTAACGACTGGAAGTAAGGAACTGGAGGCATACACGAGACTGACTGATTACGAAAGCCGTGTATATGCACGTGTTCTGTCTATCGGTCAGGTGGCGGTCAACTGTGAAGAACTCGGATTTTCCGGACGGCATCTGATCTGTATGCAGGGACCATTTTCTACGGAAATGAACCGGGCGATGTTAAAGGAATATGACATTGCTTATATGGTGACGAAAGAATCCGGACTTGCAGGAGGATATCCGCAGAAATGCCAGGCTGCATTGGAGGCCGGAGTAAAGCTGGTTGTGATCGGACGGCCGGAGGAAGAAGAAGGAATGAACTTTGAAGAAATGTCCAAATTCCTTCAGAAAGAACTGGAACTCGATAACCACTGGAAAGTCACACTGGTAGGAATCGGAGCCGGAGCCCGAGATCAGGTTACACTGGAAGCGAAAAGATGTTGTCAGGAAGCGGAACTTCTGATCGGAGCAGGACGGATGATCGAAGCGGTGGCAGAAGTCGGACAGACGATATATGAAGCATACCGTCCGGACGAGATTATTTCTTATATCAAAGAAAATCCGGAATATGAAAATGTAACGGTCGCGTTATCCGGTGATACGGGATTTTACAGCGGTGCGAAAAAGATTCTGGAATTAACAGAAGATGATCCACAGATTGAGACAAAAGTAGTACCGGGAGTGTCGTCCATTGTATACTTTGCGTCAAAGCTTGGTATACCGTGGGAAGATGCGGCACTTGTAAGCCTGCATGGAAGAAAAGAGAATCTGATGGCGGTTATCAAGGAGAACAAGAAGGTATTCGCACTGGTAAGCAACGCAGAAGAGATCCGACAGATCCTGACGAAAATGACAGATTATGGAATGGGAGATGTGATCGTTAAGATCGGAACCGAACTTTCTTATAAGAATGAAGAGATTCAGACAGGAACGGCAAGATCACTGTTGCATTATAAGGGAGAAAATCTGGCGGTTTTATATATTGAAAATGAATCCGGGGGAGAAAGCCCGGTCATTCCTGCTGTTGCGGATGATACATTTGTCCGCGGTGATGTGCCGATGACAAAGGAAGAAGTCAGAAGTATCTCCATCGCAAAACTTAGGATTAAGAAGAATGCAGTTGTCTACGATGTGGGAGCAGGAACGGGTTCGATATCCGTGGAGGCAGCCATGGTTGCAACCAAAGGTGATGTCTATGCAATTGAACAGAAGGTAGAGGCACAGGAACTGATTCGTGAAAATGCAAGAAGGATGCATGTGGACAATCTGCATGTGATCGAAGGTATGGCACCGGAGGCACTGGAAGAACTTCCGGCCCCGGATTGTGTATTTATTGGAGGAAGCAAAGGAAAGTTATCAGAGATTCTGGATGTGATCCGGGAGAAAAATCCATTCGTCCGTGTGGTGATCAATGCAATTTCACTGGAAACGATGATGCAGGTATTGAAATATACAGAAGAAAATGGGATTGAAGATGCAGAAGTGATTCAGGTAGCGGTAAGCCGGGCAAAAAAGGTAGGCGGCTATCATATGATGAATGGACAGAACCCGATCTATGTGATCAGCTTTACAAGCAGACCGGTGGAAAAGCCGGAGAGTCAGGATGAGGAAGAAGACTTTGTTCTGGAAGAGATCAATCTGGATGAGATAGAGTCGGAAGATGTGACAGGAGATATGACAGGAGCTATTGCAGATGATATCACAAAAGTGATTGCGGTAGGAGATCTGACACCGGAGGAAATCAGGAAAGAAATGGAGGAGACCGAGTAATGAAACTTCCAAGGATCCTGATCACTGCGATGAGAAGTGGTGCAGGTAAAACAATGCTGACCTGTGGAATATTGAAGGCAATGAAGATGCAGGAGTTAAGTCCTGCGTCTTTTAAGTGCGGGCCGGATTACATCGATCCGATGTTCCATAAGACGGTGATCGGTGTCAGCAGTTATAATCTGGATGTTTTCCTGTGTGGAAAAAACGGAGTCCAGAAGATATTAAAAAAGAATGGTGCCGGCGCAGATCTCTGTGTAATGGAAGGCGTGATGGGATACTATGACGGAATCGCCGGGATCTCATCGGAAGCAAGTGCTTACGACATTGCGTGTATTACAGATACACCGGCAGTGATGATCCTGGACTGTAAAGGACTGAGTGTGTCGGCAGTGCCATGCATTCAGGGATTTCTGAATTATAAAGAAAACAGCCACATCAAAGGCGTGATCCTGAACCAGTTATCTCCGATGATGTATGGAAGAATGAAAGAGATGATCGAGGCGCAGACCGGAATCAGGGTCTATGGTTATGTTCCGGTTATGAAAGACTGTGCACTGGAAAGCCGGTATCTCGGACTGAAACTTCCGAATGAACGAAAAGACACGGAAGAAAAACTGGCAAGACTGGGCGGACAGATATTAAAAAGTGTAGATATTGCAGGACTTCTCGAACTGGCAGAAAATGCGCCGGAAATTGACAGAGAAGACATGGAAGAATCTTTTGACAGCCAAAAGCCGGAGGAAGATAAGAAGCAAGAAAGAGCAGAATCAGCTGTAGCAGCAGAGACGGTAAGAATCGGACTTGCAAGTGATGACGCATTCTGCTTTTTCTATCAGGAGAATCTGGATCTGTTCCGGAAGATGGGGGCAGAACTGGTTCCGTTTTCCCCGCTTTATGATGAGAAGATTCCGGAAAATCTGTCCGGACTTGTATTCTATGGAGGATATCCGGAGCTGTATGCAGATAGATTGAGTAAGAATGAGTCGATGCGGATGAGCGTCCGAAATGCGCTGGAAGATGGCATGCCGTGTATTGCAGAGTGCGGAGGGTTCATGTACCTGCAGGAAGGTATTCAGGATGAAAGAGGAGAATCATTTCCGATGACCGGTTTCCTGAAAGGAAAAAGTTATCCGACCGGTTCGTTAAAACGTTTCGGATATGTAACCCTGACAGATGGCAGTGTATTCGGGAAAGAGGCAGGAGCGGTTCCGGCACATGAATTTCATTATTATGATTCAGAAGTATGCGGAGAAGCATTCCTGGCGGAGAAGCCGATGTCAAAGCGTTCATGGAAATGTATGATCAGTACGGATACGATACTGGCAGGCTATCCGCATATACACTATTATGGAAATGAAAAGATTCCGGAGAACTTTCTGGAACGATGTAGAAAATACAGTGAGCAGAAAAAAGGAAGAGCATAGAGAAAATAGAAGGAATAGAGAGAACAAAGAGAGGACAAGAACATGGCAGAGCAAAGCTTAGAACAACTGGAACAGGAATTTCATCAGATTGTGTCCGGTATTCGTCCGACAGATAAGAAGACGAAAGAACAGGCACAGAAAAAGTGGAATTCCATTGCGAAACCACTGCACAGCCTGGGAAAACTGGAAGAGGATATCATGCAGATCGCAGCACTGACCGGTGAGACAGAAGTGCATCTGGACAGGAAAGCCCTGATCGTAATGTGTGCGGATAACGGAGTTGTAGAAGAAGGCGTCACCCAGACCGGTCAGGAAGTAACGTCGATCGTTGCGGAGAACTTTCTGACGTGTAATACCAGTGCGGCAATCATGTGTGAAAAAGCAGGGGTAGATATCTTTCCCATTGATATTGGCATGGCAGCAGATACAAAAGTTCCGAGATATAAGACCGCAAATGGAACGTCAAATATGACCAAAGGTCCGGCTATGACAAGAAAGCAGGCTCTGCAGGCAATCCTGACCGGCATACATCAGGTGAAAGAAAAGAAAGAAGCCGGGTATCAGATCATTGCTACCGGAGAGATGGGAATTGGGAATACGACGACCAGCAGTGCCGTAGCTTCCGTACTTCTGGGAGACGAACCGGCAGAGATCACGGGACGGGGAGCAGGTCTGACCAACGAGGGATTAGAAAGAAAAATCCGTGCGATCGAGAAGGCAATAGCAGTCAATCATCCGGAATGGGATGATACGGTGGATGTACTGGCGAAGGTCGGCGGGTTCGATCTGGCGGGAATTACCGGACTTTATCTGGGCGGAGCTGCATATCGTGTCCCGATTGTGGTGGATGGATTCATCTCGGCAGTTGCGGCACTGGCAGCAGTCAGAATCTGTGAACGGTGCCAGGATGCGATGATCGTGTCACATGTTTCAAAGGAACCTGGAATGCATAAGATTCTGAAAGAGTTACATATGGAAGCACCGCTGCATGCAGATATGTGTTTGGGAGAAGGAACCGGAGCAGTTGCATATCTTCCGGTATTGGATCTTGCGGCAGAAGTATATGGACGGATGAGTACATTTTCAGATAACGATATAGAAGATTATAAAGAATTAGGTGGGAAAGCATGATACATCTGATAACAGGAGGAAGCGGAAGCGGCAAGTCCGAGTATGCGGAGAACTGGCTGACAGGGAGAGGCAAGAAGCGAGAGTATGATGGTACTTTCGTATATATTGCAACCATGCAGCCATATACAGAAGAAACACTGAAAAAGATCGAAAGACACCACCGGCTGAGAGCAGGAAAAGGATTCCGGACATTGGAAAAATACACAGATCTGGCAGAACTTGAGATACCGGAGAATCAGGGCATCCTTCTGGAATGCATTTCGAATCTGGCAGCGAATGAGCTTTACAGAGAAGACGGTACCCTGAATGATTTAAAAGAAACAGAGGAAAAAGTACTGGCGGGAGTATGCAGGCTGAATGATGCCACGGCACGTCTTGCAATTGTTACCAATGAAGTGACGGCAGATGTAAATGGCTACAGTGAAGAGACGGAGAAATACCGGGAATGCATTGGAAAGATAAATCAAAGGCTTGCAGAACTTGCAGATATCGTAACAGAGGTTGTGTATGGAATCCCTGTATGTGTGAAAGGAACGAAAGAAGCATGAAGAGTATAAAAAGAATATGGAATAGTTTCAAAATTGCGTTTTCAATGTACAGCAGGATTCCCATGCCGCGCAGTGAATGGACGGATGAAAATAAATCGTATGCGATGTGTTTTTTTCCGTGGATCGGTGCGGTGATCGGACTTCTGTCTTACGGAGTGTTCCGCTTTTCGAAATGGTTTGGCATACATGGAGGCGGAAATCATTCCTTATTTTTTACCGTTTTCCTGATCCTGATCCCGGTCTTTGTTACCGGTGGGATTCATCTGGATGGATTTCTCGATACACAGGATGCACTGAGTTCCTGGCAGACGAAAGAACGGCGTCTGGAAATACTGAAAGATTCCCATGCAGGAGCGTTTGCGATCATTTCATGTACAGTTTATTTTCTGATGTATATCGGTGTGTATTCGTGTCTGAGTATGCATAGCATGGAAGTGATCGCATGCAGTTTTGTGTTGTCGAGAACGTTGAGCGGTCTGTCTGTAGTTACATTTCCACAGGCAAGGAAGAAGGGCATGGTGGCAGATTTTTCTGAAAATGCATCGACAAAGATTGTGAGAGCCACATTGTGTGTGTATTTAATTCTTCTGTGTTTTTTGATTCCACTTATCGGAGGAATCTGCGGAATCGGATGTGTGATCGCGGCAGGAGTGGTATTTGGTCATTATTACCGGATGACGATGAGGAACTTTGGCGGTGTGACCGGAGATCTGTGCGGATATTTTCTGCAGGTGTGTGAGCTTGTGATGGCACTTGTGGTGGTAGTCGTGGATGTTGTGGCAAAAAGCGGGATCATCGGATAAGGAATAAGCCGGATGCAAGCGCAGCCAGGATGAGAAAAGCAGGTAACAGAAAGAAAACAACGAAGAGAAAATAGAGGAAAGAAAACAGCAGAAAGAAGAATAAAAGAGCTGGAAGAAAGGAAATGGGCTATGATCATGATAATCGGCGGTGCATATCAGGGAAAGCTTGCATTTGCAAAAAAGATGTATCCGGATATCACATGGGCAGATGGAGCCGTATGCGAGGAGACAGAATTATATAGCTGTGAAGGGATCTGTCATTTTCATCAGTATATCGAAAGAAAGATCAAAGCAGGAGAAACTGTGGATGATCTTGCGGAAAAATTAATTGACAGGAATCCTGCAGCGATCGTGATCACAGATGAGATCGGATATGGAATCGTGCCGGTCGATCGCATGGAGCGGGAATACAGGGAGCAGACCGGAAGAGTGTGCACGAAACTTGCTGCATATTCGGAGAAAGTATACCGCGTGATGTGCGGGATCGGACAGGTGATAAAAGAAATATGAGAATCTATCTGATACGTCATTCGATGACGGAAGGAAACAAAGAAAAGCGTTATATCGGAACGACGGATGAGCCGTTGTGTCAGGAAGGAATACAGCTTTTGGAAATGAGAAAACCGGGATATCCGGAGATTGAACATATCTATGTAAGTCCGATGAAACGGTGTGTGCAGACCGCGGAGATCCTCTATCCGGATCGGATGGCAGCAGGAAACTATAGCTGTAATGACAAGCTGCGGGAGTGTGATTTTGGATTATTTGAAAATCGTAATTATATTGAACTGTCCGGATGCCCGGAATATCAGGCGTGGATAGACAGCGGTGGAAAGCTTCCATTTCCGGAAGGAGAAAGCAGGGAAGGATTCATCAGGCGGACACTGGAGGGGTTCCGGGAAGTGGTGCGGGATGCGGCAGGACATGACCGGGAGAGAATCGCAGTCATCGCGCATGGCGGAACGATCATGAGCATCATGGAGCGGTATGCAGTAAAGGAAAATGGAACTCCTGCAGGAAGTTACTATGATTATCAGGTAAAGAATGGAGAAGGATATGAACTTAGAATTTCAGAGAATGACATATATGACGATTGCAGTGGCGGCCGGATTCATTCTGGATCTGATTTTCGGGGATCCGAGGTGGCTGTATCATCCGGTGCGGCTGATCGGACATCTGATATCCGGAGCCGAAAGAATTATCAGAAGCTTTTTACCGAAGAGTAAGACCGGAGAACGGATCGGCGGAGGAATCCTTGTACTGGTGGTTGTAACCGTCAGCACGTTGATTCCGGCAGTGGTACTGCATCTGGCGTACCGGTATATCTGGCAGCTTGGACTGGTACTGGAAAGCTTCTGGTGTTATCAGATTCTTGCAACGAAATCTTTGAAAGTAGAAAGTGACAGGGTGTATGTGGCTTTAAAAGAAAAGGGGCTGGAAGCCGGAAGAAAGGCAGTCTCCATGATCGTTGGAAGAGATACACAGAATCTGACCGAAGAAGGGGTAACGAAGGCAGCAGTGGAGACGGTGGCAGAGAATACATCTGATGGTGTGATCGCACCGTTATTCTATATGCTGATCGGCGGAGCGGTCCTTGGATTTACCTATAAAGCGGTCAATACGATGGATTCTATGGTCGGATATAAAAATGAGAAATATCAGTATTTCGGAACGGCTGCGGCAAAGCTCGACGATGTGGTAAATTACATACCAGCAAGGATATCAGCGGTACTTATGATACTTGCGGCATTCCTGACCGGAATGGATGGAAAGAATGCCGCAAAAATATTCAGACGGGACCGTTATAATCACAAAAGTCCGAACTCCGCCCAGACAGAGGCCGTGATGGCAGGTGCGCTGGATGTGCAGCTTGCGGGAGATGCATGGTATTTTGGAACGCTGCATAAGAAGCCGACAATCGGGGATCCGATCAGGAAGATGGAACTTCTGGATATCCGGAGATCACATAAGCTGTTATATGGGACTGCACTCCTTGGTCTGGTATTTGGAATCATCATCCGGCTGCTGATTCTGAGCTAATCGCCATGCGTTCGAAAGAAGCTGCCGGTGGCAGGTTCTGTAGATGATATTGATATTAAAAATCAAAAAATAAAATAATATTATCTGCAAATTAAGAATAAAAAGTTAGAATTGTGCAAACAATGTTCCTGTTGACTAACATAGTCAATGCAACTTACAATATAAAAAAGAGGTAAGGAAGGTGTTAGTTATGCAGGCATTGTCAAAGGCGGCAGCTGGAAAAAGCTACACCATCAAGTGGATGTTCGGCATCCCGGAAGTTCTGGATAAGATCCGTAAATATAAGATCGGCGAAGGCAGTGAGATCACCGTGATCCAGAATTCCGGAAGTGACCTGATCATCAGAAGTGGTGAGAAGCGGATCGCAATGAGCAGCGATGCGGCAACAAGAATTCAGGTATAAGATTCCGGTTGACTATTTTCTGCAAAGTGAGTAAGATGATTGTAGCAAAATAGCAGAGAGAGCGGTTATCCGCACGGGTGAAAGAGAGTTGACAGAACAGAAAGAGACAGTTCACGGTGGAGACATTTACCGGAATCCTTTTGTTACAGATTATTCTGTAAACAGTAACCCACTGGGAGTTCCCGAAGCGGTACGAAAAAGCGTACAGGAAAGTGCAGACAGGATCATGCATTATCCGGATGTCAGATGTGACAGACTTAGGGAGTCAATCAGTGATTTTGAGAGAATAGAAAAAGAAAAGATACTCTGCGGCAATGGTGCTGCAGAGCTTTTTTTTGCTGTCGTGATGGCAGTAAGACCAGGAAAAGCACTGGTGACGGCACCGGCATTTTCCGAGTATGAACGGGCACTGGGCACAGTAGGTGCCGGGGTAGAATATTACAGATTAAAAGAAGAGGATGACTTCCGCATACGGGAGGATATTCTGGAGCAGATTACGGAAGAGATGGATATGATGTTCTTATGTAATCCCAATAATCCAACCGGTCAGACGACGGAAAAAGAACTGGTTGTCCGCATTATGGAACGCTGCAGAGACTGTAAGACGGTACTTGTTCTGGATGAGTGCTTTATCGATTTTCTGGAAGAACCGGAGCGGTATGAATGCCGGGAGTATCTGGCAGAGTATCCGAATGTAGTTATTGTCAAAGCATTTACGAAAATATTCTGTATGCCGGGAGTAAGACTTGGCTATGCACTGTGCGGAGATACGGTTCTCAGAGACCGGATCAGGGCAATGCTCCAGCCGTGGAATGTATCGGTAACGGCGCAGGAAGCAGGTGTGGCAGCACTTCATGATTGCGGAGAATATTTAGAGAGAACGAGAGACTATATCAGAAAAGAAAAGCACTGGATGACAGAGCGGATGAGAAAGCTTGGCCTGAAAGTCAGCGGATCGGAAGCAAATTATATATTTTTTAAAGGAAAAGCAGGTCTGTATGAGAAGGCACTGAAAGCCGGACTGCTGATCCGGGACTGCAGTAACTACGAAGGACTTACGGAAGGCTATTACCGGATCGCGGTAAGATCCGAAGAAGAGAATGAAAGGTTGATAACATGGCTGGAAAAATTATGATACAGGGGACAATGTCCAATGCAGGAAAGAGTCTCCTGTGTGCGGGACTTTGCAGGATATTCAAACAGGACGGATACCGGGTGGCTCCGTTTAAATCCCAGAATATGGCACTGAATTCTTTTATTACAGAGGATGGCCTGGAGATGGGACGCGCACAGGTCGTACAGGCGGAAGCGGCAGGTGTTGCCCCACAGGTAGAGATGAATCCGATCCTGTTAAAACCGACCAACGATGTCGGCTCACAGGTGATCGTAAATGGTGAAGTCCTGAAGAATATGAGTGCAAGAGAATATTTCGCTTATAAAAAGCAACTGATCCCGGACATTATGAAAGCATTTCACAAATTAGAAGAAGAGAATGACATCATTGTGATCGAAGGAGCAGGAAGTCCGGCAGAGATTAATCTGAAGAAAGATGACATTGTAAATATGGGGCTGGCGAAGATGGTAGATGCGCCGGTACTTCTGGTCGGGGACATTGACCGCGGTGGCGTATTTGCCCAGCTCCTGGGAACGCTGATGCTTCTGGAAGAGGATGAGAAGGAACGTGTGAAAGGGCTGATCATCAATAAATTCCGCGGGGACAAGACGATCCTGGATCCCGGCATTGTCATGCTGGAGGAAAGAGGAGGCATCCCGGTAGTCGGGGTCACACCATATATGCAGGTAGAGATTGAAGATGAGGACAGTCTGACAGAGCGTTTTAATACAGGACATAGTGGAAAAGAGACGGACGAGAAGATCGGTCTGGTGGATATTGCAGTCATCCGTACACCGAGGATTTCGAATTTTACGGATTTTATGCTGCTGGAAAATGTTCCGGGAGTGAATCTGCGTTATGTGAAGAATCCAAGAGAACTGGGAAGTCCGGATATGATCATCCTTCCGGGAACCAAGAATACGATGGGCGATCTGAAGTGGTTAAGACAGAGCGGTATGGAAGCGAAGATCCTGAAAGCACATGCGGGCGGCTGTGTCGTCTGGGGAATCTGCGGCGGATACCAGATGCTTGGACAGTCGTTAAGTGACCCGGAAAGTGTGGAAGACGGTGGAAGCATGAAAGGTCTCGGACTGCTTCCGGTAGAAACGACATTTACCATAGAGAAGACCAGGACCAGAGTAAATGGAACACTGCTTCATGTAGAGGGAGATCTGAAGAATCTGAAGAATCTGAAGTTTGAAGGATATGAGATCCATATGGGAAAGACAGAACTTCTGGAGGGATGTCCGATGAATCAGATCCATGATACAGTGAAACGGAAAGGAAGAACGATTGCAGATACAGAGCCGGAAAAAAGAACAGAAAACACGGACAGAACGAAGCATCATACAGACGGGATGGACGGTATCTCGTATGGAAATGCATACGGGACATACATCCACGGTATTTTTGACAAAGAAGAAATCGTAGCAGAAATTGTAAAATCTCTGGCAGAGAAAAAAGGACTTTCCATGGAAGAAGTGGAAGGGGTAGACCTGAAAGCATTCAAAGAAAGCCAGTATGATCTTCTGGCAGACACACTCAGGAAACATCTGGATATGGAGTCTGTTTACCAGATTATGGGAATGAGAGGATGATCTTCCGCATATCCGGAAAATGAGATGTGGGGTATGAGATATGCAATATGAAAGAAACAGGAAAGGAAGAAAACGTTGAATATACAAAAAAATCATCACGCGGCACATACAAAAATAGAGATCGAGAATGTACTTCCGACAGAGATTGAAAAGCGCAGCTTTGAGATCATTACGGAAGAACTGGAGCAGGAAGGCATTATCCTTCCAGAGATTCAGGCACCAATTACAAAGCGCTGCATACATACCAGCGCAGATTTCGATTATGCAAAGAATCTGGTCTACTCCGAATGTGCGGTGGAGAAAGCACTCGAAGCAATCAGAGGCGGTGCTTCCATTGTAACCGATACACAGATGGGACGTTCTGGAATTAACAAAAAGAGACTGGAACAGTATGGCGGTCAGGTATACTGCTTTATGTCGGATGAAGATGTGGCGCAGGCGGCGAAGAAGAATGGAACAACAAGAGCCGTTGCCAGCATGGAAAAAGCCTGTGAACTGAATGAAAAGCTGATTTTTGCCATCGGGAATGCGCCGACTGCACTGATCCATCTGTATGAACTGATCAAAGACGGAAGAATCCGCCCGGAGCTTGTGATCGGTGTACCGGTCGGTTTTGTAAATGTGGTACAGTCCAAAGAGCTGATCCTGACACTGGAAGATACTCCGTATATTGTGGCAAGGGGAAGAAAAGGCGGAAGCAATATTGCGGCATGTATCTGTAATGCGCTGATTTATATGCTGTAAGGAGGAAGGATCTTATGACGTTACAGCAGTTAAGATATATTACCATGGTTGCGGAGAAAGGAACGATAAGTGAGGCGGCAAAAGAGCTGTTCATTTCCCAGCCAAGTCTTACCAACGCAATCCGGGAACTGGAGCAGGAGATGCAGGTGACGATCTTTCACCGGACGAATAAAGGCGTGACGATCACCGCAGAGGGAGATGAACTCCTTGCTTATGCAAGACAGATCCTGGATCAGGTCGGTCTCATGCAGGAACGGTATCTGAATGTAAATGAGCGGAATCCCAGATTTTCCGTATCCTGCCAGCATTATTCCTTTGCGGTCAATGCGTTTGTAGATGTGATCCGTAAGTTCGATGCGAGAAAATATGATTTTACTTTAAGAGAAACGCAGACTTACGAGATCATCGAGGATGTAGCAAAGTTAAAAAGTGAGATTGGTATTCTGTATACTTCTTCGCAGAATGAGACGATCATTATGAAACTGATCCGTCAGAATGACTTGAAATTCGAAGAGCTGTTTGTAGCAAAGCCACATGTATTTATCAGCTCGAAGCATCCGCTGGCAGACAGGGAAGCACTGACATTGGAAGATCTGGAGGAGTACCCGTATCTGTCATTTGAGCAGGGAGATTATAATTCCTTTTATTTTTCCGAAGAGATTTTAAGTACACTGGACCGGAATAAGAACATCAAGGTCAGGGACCGGGCAACACTTTTCAATCTGGCGGTCGGTCTGGATGGGTATACGGTAAGCTCCGGCGTGATCAGTAAAGAACTGAACGGTGAGAATATCATCGGGAAGCCGCTTCTGGTGGATGAATATATGCGGATCGGAACGATCGTGCGGAAAGATGTGGCATTGAGCCGGTATGGAAAGGTGTATATGGAGGCATTGAAAAAATATACAGGCGGAATGTAAGAAGTTTTACGGAAAAGCTGCCGGTAGATATTTTTGCAGACAGATGATGTTGGAAAGATAATTGAATATATAAAAATGATATGAGAGATATATCAAATATACGTTTCACATTTCGGATATTCTCTCGTATAATAGTCTGCTGAGGGGGATAGATTTGAAAACGTAAGAACGTAGGAGAAACTATTCCCTGTTTTTTATTCTAAGGAGATGAAAACATGGGAGTCATAAAGAAACTATTTTCCGGAAAGCAGATGTCAGAGGCATTTATCTGCAGTGCGTTTCTGGCTTTGTCGGGAGGATTTCAGGATGCGTATACCTATAATACACGTAATGAAGTATTTTCAAACGCACAGACGGGTAACGTGGTGCTGATGAGTCAGAATTTCATGACAGGAAAATGGATGGCAGGCCTGAAATATTTGTTTCCACTTTTTGCATTTGCACTGGGCGTTCTGATCGCAGAGCAGATCCAGAATAAATATAAGTATGCCAGGCGCCTGCACTGGAGACAGGGAATCCTGGGAGCGGAGATTATCATTCTGTTCATTGTCGGGTTCATCCCACAGCAGGGAAATATGATCGCAACCGTTCTGGTATCGTTTGCCTGTGCGATGCAGGTGCAGAGCTTCCGGAAGGTAAATGGATTCTCTTATGCAAGTACGATGTGTATCGGAAATTTGCGGAGTGGAACGGCGGCACTGTCATTCTATCTGAGAGAGAGAAGACCAGAGCAGCTGCGTCAGGCAATGTATTATTTTGGAATTATATTTCTGTTTGCGGTAGGAGCCGGAATCGGCGGTAATCTGTCTGCTCATTACGGAATTCACATGATATGGGTGTCATGTGGACTTTTGATCGTCAGCTTCCTGCTGATGTTCCTGGATATGGAAGCACGGAGAAACAGAGCATAATAGAAGAAAAAAGAAGAGACATTGATCCGCTGTCAGATGCGGATCAGTGTCTCGATTAATTTCTGAGCGGCAATACTCTGTGGTCTGGAACTGTTCTGTACCAGACAGATATGTCTTGCCGGAAGTGATTCCTTCAGATGGATCTGAAGAATTTCCCCACGTTTCATCGGTTCTTCCGCAAGCTTTTCCGGATAGAATCCGATACCGAGATTGTGCTGGATCAATGCCAGACACTGGTCGGTGGATGTAACTTCCAGATCCGGGCGGAACGGAAGTCCGTGGGAAGAAAAGTACTGAATATGAAGATCTCTGGTGCTGGTGTTATTTTCCAGTGAGACGAAAGGATATTCTGCAAGTTCTTCCAACGAACAGATGCGGGAAGCAAGTTCTTTGTATTTCGGACCTGCGATCAGGATCTCCCGGAAAGAACCAAGAGAAATCTTCTGGAACTGCTTCTGGATCGAAAGCGGTGTTGTTACAACTGCAAAATCAACCAGTCCGCTTTCCAGGGAAGCAATTGCCTGCGGGGTGGAATGGTTGGAAATCTTCAGCCTTACATGTGGATAATGATTGTGAAATGCTTCTAACTTGGATAACAGCATAATACGGAGTGCATTTTCACTGACTCCGATGGAGATGAGTCCGCTGGTCAGACTCTGATCACGCTTCAATTCGGCTTCCCCGAGTTCCAGCTGTTCAAAAGCAATCGCCACATGGTTAAAAAGCTTCTGTCCTTCCGGAGTCAGAGAGACTCCGCGGTTCGAACGGACAAAAAGATGACAGCCAAGTTCGGTCTCAAGATTGTTCATACACCGGGTAATATTCGGCTGGTTATTGTGCAATACCTCTGCCGCCTTTGTGAAACTGTGATGCTGTGCTACATGGTAGAAAATGCGGTAATAATCATATGTACTCATAATTCCCTCCAAAATAATATATAAAATTCATATAAGAAATTGATCTGCTATCTTTTATATGGATAATGCCAGATAAGTATAATATATCCCATGTGAAAAGACAATGTTAAGAAATAAAAAATTCTGTTACATTGCAGAAAAAAACGTAGTATACTGAGTTATATTTTTCTTATGGACAGATGCGTCCGTAATGAAAATGGATTGATACACCTGAGAGGAGAGACTTAACTATGGTAAAAATGAATGTGAAATTTGAAACACCGGAACAGCTTGTAGAATTTTCAAGTATGTGTCAGAAAGTCGATGCGGATACTCTGATCGAAGATGCTGCACACAAACTTATCATCGATGGAAAATCAGTCATGGGAATGATGACAGTCACACTGAATCAGAAGATGATCTTTGTAGTAGATGGTACGGATGAGGAAGAGACAGCCCGTACATTTGAAAAATATCGCACAGAAGATACAATACAGAAGCAGAATCTTGGTTAATAATTGCATTTTATATATACTTGTGGTATCGTAGACAGGATGAGAAAAACAGAATGAAAACTGCAGGTGCCGGCTGGATGGGAGTTACTCGTCAGAGCCGGTGAAAAGGGAAACAGGTGCAAGTCCTGTGCGAACTCGTCACTGTGAGCAGGGAATATCAGAAAAGAAAAAGTCACTGGATAACGGGAAGACAATATTCTGATGTAAGGATCTGTGAGTCAGGAGACCTGCCTGTGGTGTACATGGAAGCAATTCCGGACCACGAGTAATTGGTTGTACAAAATGGAACAGAACTAAGAGAATAAGCAAGGCCATTTTATACCCTTTTTACGGAAAAATTCGTGGGAGGGTATTTTTTATTGCGATGCATTTATAAGGAGCTGCCATTGGCGGGTCCTGTATATAGCAAAGTATGCAAAAGAAGGAAAATAGATCAGGGAGAGAAAAAGATGAAACATAATTCTAAACAGTTTTTGGCATTATTTATGGCAGCAACTATGGCAGCTGCACCGGTGTCGGGGGTATACGCTGAAGACCAGAATGCAGCTGTAGAAAATACAGTGAGCGCAAATGTGCAGGATAGCAGCGAAGCAGGACAGGGAGAGACTGCTTCGAATGCCGGACAGGCTGAAAGCAGTGCGGCGGCAGATACAAGTCAGGAAGCTGTGAAAGAAGCCTGGGAAAACCAGGCGGCTGCCGGAAAGGTACAGGATACAACGACTGCTCAGAGTGGCACGAAAGCAGAAAACACGGAGAATTCTGCTGTAAAGAACCAGGCTGCAGCACAGGATACACAAAAAGACGAAGCTTCGTCACAGGCTGAAACGGACGGCGAAGACGAAATCTTTGATGATCTTACGGATATCAGCGGTACAGCGGGGGATTTGAAAGACGGAGAATATAGTGTTGATGCCGATCATTTTTCGGCAAAGCTGACTTCAGGCAGTTCAAGCAAGGTAAAGATTGCGTGTGAAAAAGTAATCGTAAAGGATGGAAAAGCAACGGCCTGGATACACTTCAGTAGTTCTAATTATGATAAAGTATGGGTAAAAGTGAATGGAAAACAGAACAGGTATGAAGCAAAGTCGGAGGGCAGCGGAGTTGTTTTTCAGATTCCGGTAGATTTGAATAAACCGATGAAAATTATGACACATACTATGGCTATGTCCAACGGAAGAAATATTGGATATACGCTCAATATTGCTATTCCGGAAAATGCAGTTCCGTCGACACCATCCACACCGGATCAGACTGTTATTACGAAATTGAGTTTCAAAGAAGGCACTGAACTCAGCATGGAAAACGGCGAAGTGCAGAATCTGACACCGGTATTTACACCGGCACTGGCATCAGGTGAAGAAGAACCGGATGTAACATGGACTTCATCTAATCCTGAGGTTGTAACCGTTGCAAAATCCGGAACACAGGCAGAACTGACGGCAGTGAAAGCTGGAACGGCGGAGATTACAGGAACTCTCATCAATTCCGAGGGAACAGAGATCAAAGCGGTATGTAAAGTGACGGTGTCCACACAGGAGAATGCTGGTAAGATTTTACCGGATGGAAGCTATCATGTTGATGTAGAATCAAGTGCTTCGATGTTCAGAGTGACGGATTGTATTCTGACATCTGAAAAGGGACAGATGTATGTGGTGATCACATTAAGTGGAACCGGATATGACAAACTATATATGGGAACATCAGAGGATGCGGCAAAAGCTACAGCAAAGGACTATATTCCATATGTGATTGATGAGGCTGGAAAATATACTTATAAGATTCCTGTAGAAAGTCTGGATACAGGAATTAAAGTTGCTGCACATTCTATTAAATATGATGAATGGTATGACCGTACATTAACATTTGTATCTTCATCGGCTAAGAGAATCATTGCAGATGGAACGTATCAGGTGAATGCAGAAGCTGGCGGAAAAATGTTCCGTGTTGTAAATTGTGTAATGACGGTAAAGAATGGACAGATGATGGCATCAGTTACATTAAGCGGTCAGGGATACAACAGAATCTATCTGGGAGATGTAAATGACGCACCGAATGATGAAAAGAACTGGATCCTTCCGGATTCTCTTCTTGCGGAGCAGTATACATTCCAGATTCCGGTAGAAAAACTGGATGAGATAATGACGATTGCTGTCTATAAGGTTAAGAGTAATGAGTGGGATACCAGAACACTGACATTCCATTCCGAGGGCATGACGAAGATTGCAGACAGCAATAACGGAAATGATTCGAATGGAAATAACGGCAGCAATGGCTCACTGACACCGGGCGGAAATAATAACAATCCGGGAAATGGTTCGAATGGAAACAACTCAGGAAATACAGGAAACAACAACGGAAATACTGGAAATAACACAACCAACAACGGAAAACCGGACAGCGAATCAAAATACGAATCCGATCTGAATAAGTCAACGGCCAGAGTCAACAGTGCCACAGGATTAAAAGATGGCGTATACACACCGGACAGCTTCTCATGGTCAGGTGGAACCGGAAAAGTAAACATCAGCTGCAGTAAAGTCACGGTTACAGGTGGCCAGGCATATGCGACAATTACATTCAGCAGCCCGCATTACCAGTATGTGAAAGCGAATGGAAATGTATATTATCCAAGTTCCAAGACAGGAAGTTCAACATCTTTTGTAATTCCTGTAGAACTGAATAAGAATAATTCTATTATTGGTATGACGACTGCAATGACGACGGCACATGAGATTCAGTACAGCATCTTTGTATATATTGCAGAGGCAGCAAAGTCAAATGCGGCAGCCAGAGCGAATGGAAAAGAAGTTACAGTGATTGGAGTGAATGGCAGCGACAGCAGCAAAACTGCAGCAGCAAGTAAAAAGCTGGATGAAGTAGCTCCAGAGATTATCGGTCTGGAATATCAGTCCGAGACAAAAGCTGAACATGCCAAATATTTCAAAATCTATCATTATGATCAGGGAATCACGCTTCTGGAAATTGATATGAGCAAGAAGACGGGACGAAAAGCGGCAGGTAAGAAATGGAAAGAGGCTTCAGAGACAAGCGGCCTGAATCCGGCAGAGCAGGAACAGGCAGCACTGTATCTGAACAAGGTTGTGAAATATCTGATCGTTCCGGAAAATGCAGAGATTCCGGCAGGACTTGATAAGGAAGTTATCGTGGTAAGACAGCCGGCAGATCATATCTATGCAGGAACGAACAAGACGATTTCCCTGATGGAAGAGCTGGGACAGCTTGATAAAGTGACAGCAGTCGGAGTGAAGAAAAATAAATGCAAAAATGAGACCATCAAAGAAAAGATGGAGGAAAAAGAAGTCATTTACGCAGGAACATCCGGCAAATTAAATTACAAGAAACTGGTAAAGAATAAATGCAATCTGGCAATTCTTTCATCCAGTGTCCTGCCGAAAAAGGGAAGCACGAAAAAAACAGCTAAGAAGAAAATGAAAGCTTATCAGAAGATGACTGAGAAGATGACGCTTCTTGAAATGCCGGTGATCGTTGACCGTTCAAAGGATGAAAAGGGAAAAGATGCACAGAAAGAATGGGAAAAGGTTTATCAGGTAATTCTCGGATGTGATGACCAGAGTGCAGAATAAAGATTATGCAAGAGAATCAGAATGCAGAAACATGATTGTGTAATCGGAAGATGGAGAAATGAATGAAGAAAAGGACATATCGATTGTTGTGTGTGCTTGCAAGTACAGTGCTTCTGGTAACAGGGGCACTGACCGGATGCAGCGGTTCCGGTAAATCAGGTGTATCCAAAGGAGACGGCACACAGCAGACGGAAGAAAAGAAGGCAGGGGCGGAAGAAAAGAAAGCTCCGAAGATAGATGGTCTGAAGTATCAGAAGACAATGAAATTAAAATATGCCACAGGATTTGACGTCTACTATTACAAAGGCGGTTACAAATTACTGGATGTGTACGATGACCGTCAGTACCTGATCGTGCCGGAAGGAAAGAAGAAACCGTCGGGACTGGATAAAGCAATCGTGGTATTAAAGCAGCCGCTGGATCATATTTATCTTGCAGCAACATCGGCAATGGCACTGTTTGATGCGATGGATGGGCTGGATAATATCCGGATGTCGGGGGCACAGGCTTCGGACTGGTATATCGATAATGCGAAGAAAGCGATGGAAGACGGGAGTATCTTATTCGCAGGAAAATACAGCGAACCGGATTATGAGATGCTGGTGGATGAGGACTGTGATCTTGCAATTGAATCCACGATGATCCTGCATACGCCAAAGGTACAGGAGATGATCGAAGATCTGGATATCCCGGTATTCATTGACCGTTCCAGTTACGAGAGTCATCCGCTTGGCAGAACGGAATGGATCAAGGCATATGCCGCAATGCTGAATAAAGAGGACGCAGCGGATACATTTTTTGATTCACAGACAGAAGTGATCGAAAATCTGAAAGATTTTAAGAACACAGGGAAGACGGTTGCTTATTTCTTTGTGAATACAGATGGAACGGTGGTCGTAAGAAGCAGCAGTGATTATATTCCGAAGATGATCGATATTGCCGGAGGAAAATATATCTTCTCTGACCTTAAGAATACAGAAAGTAAGAGTGCTTCCGTGGAGCTGTCGATGGAAGAGTTCTATTCCAAAGCAGAGAATGCAGACTATCTGATCTACAATGCAACGATTGACAGTCCGATTACCAGTATTGCAGATCTGACGGCGAAGAATGAACTGTTTGCAGATTTTAAAGCAGTAAAAGACGGCAATGTATGGTGTACAGGCAAATCATTGTATCAGGCAACCGATATCGTCGGCAATCTGATCACAGACATTCATCTGATGCTGACGGACGGAGACGAGAATGAGATGACTTTCTTGTACCGGGTAAAATAATACAGTATAATAAGGATCAGGTGGGCAAGAAAAACTGTTCACCTGATTTTTCATACCAATGTATGCAAGAGAAGTTGCCAGTGGCAGGTTCTGTAGATCGCCATGCGTTCGAAAAGGAACAGCTATTGGCGGCTCTTACAGGTGACAGACTCTTAAAAGAGCGGTTTATATGTATATATAACAGATAGGAGAAATAGTAACGTGACAGGAATTCGTAATCAGAAAAAAGATTCTGCAGACGGAGTTGTGTCTGTATATCAGAAGGAAAATTTTAAACGGCGTTCCAGATATATTCTGGTGTTTACCATATTAACGGCTGCTTTTTTTGTCGTTACGGTTTTAAATATTAATACAGGAAATGTACATATCTCCGTGCCGGAGATTCTGAAAATATTAGCAAAACGGGGAGGCGGCGGAACGGAAGCAAATATTATATGGAAGATCCGTCTGCCGAGAGTTCTGATGGCAGCCATTCTTGGCGGCGCATTGTCTTTATCCGGCTTCCTGCTTCAGACATTTTTTTCTAATCCAATTGCAGGACCGTTTGTCCTTGGAATTTCATCCGGAGCGAAGATGATGGTGGCACTGGCGATGATCTTCTTCCTGGAAAGGTATGCATTTGTGTCGTCTTATACACTGATCATTGCAGCATTTATCGGAGCATTGATCTCGACCGGATTTATTTTGTTATTATCAAAGAAAATGAAGCATATGGCGACACTTCTGGTAGGAGGAATTATGATCGGCTATATTTGTTCGGCGATCACAGATTTTGTTGTGACATTTGCTGAGGATTCCGACATTGTGAATCTCCACGGATGGTCACAGGGAAGCTTTTCCGGGATGAACTGGAGCAATGTACAGGTCGCGTTGATCGTGGTTGGTGTGACAACGGTACTGACGTTCTTCCTGTCTAAGCCAATTGGTGCTTATCAGCTGGGAGAAGCTTATGCACAGAGTATGGGAGTTAATATCCGCTTTTTCAGAGTGGCACTGATCCTGCTGTCCAGTATCCTTTCGGCAAGTGTGACTGCATTTGCGGGGCCAATCTCATTTGTGGGAATAGCGGTACCATATCTGGTCAAACATGCGCTTCGTACATCGAGACCATTGGTAGTAATCCCGGGAACTTTTATTGGTGGAGCAGTATTCTGTATGATCTGCGACCTGATCGCAAGAATGGCATTTGCACCGATGGAGCTGAATATCAGTACGGTGACTTCCATATTCGGCGCACCGGTGGTGATCTTCATGATGGTACGCGGACAGAAAGGCAGGTAGAAGATGGCTGATTATTATATAAAGATGAAAGACCTTGCAGTGGGATATCAGGGAAATGCACTGATCCGGGATATCAATCTGGAGATAAAAAAAGGCGAGATCGTGACACTGATCGGACCAAATGGAGCAGGGAAATCTACAATCTTAAAAAGTATTACCAGACAGTTAAAGCTGATCGGAGGGGAAGTCTACATAGATAAGGAAGAGATCCGGAAGCTTTCTTATAAAGAGATGGCGGTTAAGGCGGCTGTAATGCTGACCGAGCGTATGAAGCCGGAACTGATGACCTGTCATGATATCGTGGCGACCGGACGTTATCCTTACACCGGAAGGCTGGGAATCTTATCCAGAGAAGATGAAAAAAAAGTAGATGAGGCACTGGCAGCAGTACATGCACAGGAACTTGGAATCCGCAACTTTCAGGAGATCAGTGACGGGCAGAAACAGCGGGTATTACTTGCAAGGGCGATCTGTCAGGAGCCGGAAGTAATGATCCTGGATGAGCCTACGTCCTATCTGGACATCCGCCACAAGCTGGAACTGCTGGCAATCTTAAGAAAGATGGCAAAAGAAAACGGAATCACTGTGATCATGTCCCTGCATGAGATCGATCTGGCACAGAAGATATCAGATCAGGTGATCTGTGTCAAAGGGGACAGAATTGCAGAATTCGGCGATCCGGAAGAGATATTTACAGAAGAAACGATCCGTAATCTCTATGAGATCGACAACGGTTATTATGATCCGGTATTCGGAAGCGTAGAACTTCCAAAGCCGGAAGGAGAGCCGGAAGTTCTGGTACTGTCGTCTGGAGGAACGGGTATCTCTGTTTACCGCAAACTTCAGAAAGCCGGCATCCCATTCGCCGCCGGCATCCTCTATCCGGGTGAGAGCGACTACCAGCTCGCCAGACTGCTCGCATCTGAGATCATCAGCGAAGAACCATACGAACCAATCTCCAACGAGACTTACCGGAAAGCATTAGAAATGATGGAAAAATGCAAAAAAGTGATCAATGCGGGGGTGAGAGTTGGAAGTATGAATCAGAAGGTTGGGGAGCTGATCCGGATTGCGGAGGAGAGAGGGATGCTAATTTCTATTTAGTTGATTAACGGAGTTGGCTGCTCGGTCCTTGAAGAATACAGTATATAGTCGTTCTTGTTCAGGTTCCGTGCACTAAGAAACAGTAAGAGCGCCAAAATAACCTAAGAACAAAGGAATTACGTTCACAACTCGTCCCTTTGGGACTCAAACAGGTTCACTACATTCCTTTAACGGTTAT
>JBNMJT010000011.1:0-33648 GCA_050873945.1 Dorea sp. | reverse complement strand
CTTCTGCAACAGTCAGTCCACGGTAGTCAACAAGGACAACGCTTGCTGCGTCTTTCACGTCCTCTGCAATAGCCTGTACAACTGGTTGTTTTAATTCAACTTTTGCCACGAATGGTGCACCTCCTTGTAGATTTGTAAGTTTACACCGCCGATAGATATAAACGTAAAAAAACCTCTATATCCAAAGACATAGAGGTTGATAAGTCATACTTTAGTATCGATCTTTCCTCGGTAGGCGTCCGCATAAAATGTGTTCTTACGCTCTTTCAAGCACCTACTGTCTTCGGCAGTCCTGTAATAGATTATCATATACATACGTTATTGTCAAGAGGTTTTTTTATTTTTTTATGCTTCCGCCGCGGCCGCTTTCATCTTCTTCACATATTCTTTTACATATGGCACACAGTCTGCTCCGTGTTCTGCCACGATCCTTACGATCGCCGATCCCACGATTGCACCGTCCGAAAATGCGGCCATCTCCTTTGCCTGCTCCGGTGTGGAGATTCCGAATCCGACCGCACAAGGGATATCTGTAACTTCTCTTACCTTCTCGATCATTTCCCCGATATTGGTCGTGATCTCCTTACGTACTCCCGTTACACCAAGGGAAGACACACAGTACAGGAATCCTTCTGCTTCTTTTGCGATCATCTGGATTCTCTCATGCGAAGTCGGTGCAATCAGTGATACCAACTCTACACCGTATTTTTTGCACGCATCGGCCAGATCTGCTTTTTCTTCATACGGGACATCCGGTACGATCACACCACAGATTCCGCACTCCGCTGCACGTTTCATGAAACGCTCCGTGCCATAGACGAAGATCGGATTCATATATGTCATAAATACAACCGGAATCTGTAACTGATCTTTGATACTCTCTACCATATCCATCAGCTTATCTGTGGTGCATCCCGCTGCCAGTGCTCTCTCATCTGCCTCCTGGATCACCGGGCCTTCAGCGATCGGATCAGAAAACGGAATACCGATCTCGATCAGGTCTGCTCCCGCCTCCTGCATTGCGAGCAGAAGTTCTTTTGTAACATCAAGTGACGGATCCCCTCCTGTGATAAACGGAATGAATGCTTTCTTATTATTAAATGCGTCTTTTATCTTATTCATAAATCTCAACTCCTCTGTATCTTGCAATTGCAGCCACATCTTTATCCCCACGTCCGGAAATATTTACTACGATGATCTTATCTTTATCAAGTGTCGGTGCCAGTTTCTTCGCATATGCCACCGCATGTGCACTTTCTACCGCCGGGATGATTCCCTCTGTCTTTGACAGATATTCAAATGCATCTACCGCTTCTTCATCTGTGACAGGCACATACTCTGCACGTCCGGTTTCCGCAAGCATCGCATGTTCCGGTCCGATTCCCGGATAATCCAGTCCGGCTGAGATCGAATATACCGGAGCGATCTGTCCGTATTCATTCTGACAGAACAAAGATTTCATGCCATGGAAGATTCCCTGTGTTCCTTTTGCGATCGTTGCCGCATGCTTTTCCGTATCGACTCCAAGTCCGGCTGCTTCACATCCGATCAGGCGCACCTCTTTATCCGGGATAAATTCATAGAACGCTCCGATTGCATTACTTCCGCCTCCCACGCACGCGATAACCGCATCCGGGAGTCTTCCTTCTTTTTCCAGCATCTGTTCTTTGATTTCTTTGCTGATCACCTTCTGGAAATCACGCACGATCGTCGGAAATGGATGTGGTCCCATGACAGAACCCAATACATATAAGGTATCATCCATACGATTTGCCCATTCACGCATCGTCTCGTTGACGGCATCTTTCAGCGTCATCGTTCCTGTTGTAACCGGATGCACTTTCGCACCAAGCAGTTCCATACGGTATACATTTAACGCCTGACGGTCCGTATCCTCTTTTCCCATATAGATCTCACATTCCATGTCCATCAGTGCCGCTGCCGTCGCTGTTGCCACACCATGCTGTCCCGCACCAGTCTCTGCAATGACTCTGGTCTTTCCCATCTTCTTTGCCAGAAGTACCTGTCCCAGTACGTTATTGATCTTATGTGCTCCGGTGTGATTCAGATCTTCTCTCTTCAGATAGATCTTTGCTCCGCCCAGATCTCTTGTCATCTTCTTTGCTTCATATAATAATGAAGGTCTTCCTGCATAGTTTTTTAACAGATCATCCAGTTCTGCCTGAAACTCCGGATCATCTTTGTAATGATTGTATGCTTCTTCTACTTCATTCACTGCATTCATCAGCGTCTCCGGTACATACTGTCCGCCGAATTCTCCAAATCTTCCTTTACTCATGTTCTCTAACCCTTTCTATGAATTCCTGTATTTTCTTCTTGTCTTTTTTCCCATCTGTCTCTACCGCACTGCTTACATCTACCGCATATGGATGACAGATTTCTATGTTCTCCTGTATATTCTCTGCCGAAAGTCCGCCTGCCAGAAAGTACGGTATGGTAAGCTCTGACGGAATCAGCGACTTATCAAACTGCTTTCCGCTTCCTCCGTATGCATCCTTCTGCCAGGTATCCAGCAGAAGATAATCACACGGAAGCTTTGCCGCTTCCAGAATCTGTTCACGGCTTTGCACTCTTACGGCTTTTATAATCTTTATTATTTCTTTTTTATTTTGTCCACACTTTTTTTCAATCGCTTCTTTCTTATTCTGCCCATTCATTTTTCCGGCCGCTTCTCCGGATTCATACATTATATATTCCGTTTTTCCGACCAGTTTATTTAGCGCTTCTTTCAAATTTAAAATATATATACCATCCTCATCTCCATGTAACTGGACGATCCGGATAATCCCTTTCCTCACCAGATTTACGATATGCTCCACTGGCTCATTTACAAATACACCGACCGGTATGATTCTTTCATCCAGTTTCCTGCTGAGTTCTTCTGCCTGTTCATCCGTTACTCTGCGCTTACTTCCGGCGAATACGAATCCTGCATAATCCGGGAGGTATTGGTTCACATAGTCTACATCCTCCGGCCGTTTCAGACCGCATATTTTAATTCTTGTCATTTTTTCTCCATACCCGCTTCACACTTCTGCATTGCCGAATTCCCGCAGACATGCTTTCTTATCCGGACTCCTCATCAACGTCTCGCCGATCAGCACACCATTTACCTTTGTTTCTTTCAGCTTTCTGATATCCTCTGCCGTCTTAATTCCGCTTTCTGCCACGAACAAGATGTCTTCCGGTGCCTGGCCTCTGAGACGCAGGCTGTTACCGATATCCACCGTGAAATCTTTCAGATTCCGGTTGTTCACACCGATCACCCTCGCACCGGCTTCGATCGCGCTCTTCATCTCTTCTTCGTCATGCACTTCCACCAGTGCAGAAAGTCCGAGCTGGTCGCAGATCTTAATGTATCGTCTGATCGTATCTGTATCCAGGATTGCACAGATCAGAAGTACCACGGATGCTCCCAGAACTTTTGCTTCATAGATCATATATTCATCCACTGTGAAATCCTTCCGAAGGACCGGGATCTTTACATTCTCTGTAATCTCCTGCAGATATTCATTCTTCCCCTGAAAATACTTCGGCTCCGTCAGACACGAGATTGCTCCCGCACCAGCCGCCTCATATTCTTTTGCAATTTCCAGATACGGGAAATCTTCTGCGATCACACCCTTTGACGGTGATGCTTTTTTCACTTCGCAGATATAATGCATCCCCGGTTCCTTCAGCATTTTCTCAAATGGAAATCCCGTATTCTTTTCCTTTTCATAAGCCATGGCCCGCATCTGGGAAAAAGGAACCGTTCTTTTTGCTTTGTTCACGCGGAGTTTTGTGTCCGCTGCAATTCGATCCAAGATCATGTCGTTATCTCCTGTTATATATACTTATCCTGCTTTCGCATTTTACTTTTATTCTGCTGCACGTTATATATTCATCCTGCTTTCGCATTTTACTTTTATTCTGCTGCACGTTATATATTCATCCTGCTTTCGCATCTTACTTTTATTCTACTGTACGCTGTATATTCATGCTGCTTTCACATTCACTGCGTCTTACATATTCTGTGTCGCATCCTTGAATTCCTGATATTTCTTATAAGCTGCACCGCTTTCGATCAGTTCTTTCGCTTTCTGGATTCCTTCTTCCAATGTAATGCCATCGATTCCCAGATACAGGCTCATACCCGCATTCATCAGAACAACATCTCTCTTGGCTCCTGTCTCTTTTCCAGTCAGGATATCCAGTGTGATCTGTGCATTTTCTTCCGGTGTTCCGCCGATCAGTTCCGCAAGCGGACAGCTCTTTAATCCGAACTGCTCCGGCGTGATCGAATAAGAAGTAATCTCTCCGTCACGGATCTCATACACTTTTGTAACTCCCGTTAATGTAATCTCATCAAGTCCGTCTGCACCGCACACGGCCACACCTCTGGTCACTCCCAGATTGGATAATACTTTTGCCAGCGGCTCTGCAAGCTTTTCATCATAGACACCCAGAAGCTGCATCGTTGCTGCTGCCGGATTGGACAGTGGTCCGAGAATATTGAATACGGTTCTTACACCAAGCTCTTTTCTTACCGGAGCTGCATATTTCATGGATGAATGGTAAACCGGAGCGAAGAAAAAGCAGATTCCCGTGTCTTTTAACACTTTTTCGTTTTCTTCTGCTTTCAGTGCCACATTGACACCCAGCTTTTCCAGTACATCGGCTGCACCGCTCTTGCTTGATACGCTTCTGTTTCCATGCTTCGCTACCGGTACGCCGCCTGCCGCAACAACGAATGCGGATGTGGTAGAGATGTTAAATGTTCCTACCTGATCCCCGCCGGTTCCTACGATGTCGATGACTTCTCTTTCCGGTCTGATCTTTACACCTTTCTCTCTCATAACCGTTGCAAATGCGGTGATCTCTTCGATCGTCTCACCCTGCATGGAAAGCGCTGTCAGGAATCCACCCATCTGTGCCTGTGTGGCAGTTCCGTCCATCATCTCTTCCATAACTCCTCTTGCTTCTTCATATGTCAGATCTTCTTTTTTCATTAATTTTGCGATTGCTTCTCTTATCATGATTTCCTGCCTCCTGTATCTGTGTCATTTTTTCCACATCATTTTTATCGCTTTATCATTACATTGATATATTCCGATTTTCATCTATGTAATATCTTTGTCTCGTTCTCAGATTCTCTATCTTTCTGATTTATAATTTATATCTGGAAGAAATTCTCAAGTATCTTCCGTCCTTCCGGGGTCAGGATGGATTCCGGATGAAACTGGACTCCGTACACCGGATATGTCTTATGCTCTACCGCCATCACTTCTCCGTCTTCCGTCTGCGCGATCACCTTCAATTCTTCCGGAAGGGTATCTCCTTTCAATGCCAGAGAATGATATCTGGCCGCTTTGATCTTTTTATTCATTCCGGCAAATATCCGGCTTTCCGTATCTAATTCTACTTCACTCTGTTTTCCATGCATCAGTTCCTTCGCATGTGCGATTGTTCCTCCGTATACCTCACAGATTGCCTGATGCCCCAGGCAGACTCCCATGACCGGGATCTCTCCTGCCAGTTCTTTTACAACTGTCTCGCAGACTCCTGCATCCTTTGGATAACCAGGTCCCGGAGATAATATAATGTGATCCGGATGAAGCTCTCTGATCTCTTCCACCGTCATCGCATCATTACGGATGACCTTGATATCCGGTCTTATGCCCCCTGCCATCTGTACCAGGTTATACGAGAAACTATCATAGTTATCAATCAACAAAATCATTACTCCAGCACCTCCTTTGCATTCTTCACTGCGTTCATAACCGCCAGTGCCTTGTTCGCCGACTCTTCATATTCATTCTCCGGAATACTGTCTGCCACGATACCGCCTCCGGCCTGCACATATACTTTTCCGTTTTTCTTCACTGCCATGCGGATGGCAATGCAGGTATCCATGTTACCGGTAAAATCAATGTACCCGAGGGCTCCTCCGTAGATGCCTCTCTGCTCTGTCTCCAGTTCTTCGATGATCTCGCATGCACGGATCTTCGGCGCACCGGATAAAGTTCCTGCCGGAAGTACCGACTCGATCGCACTCAGTGCATCGCAGTCTTCGCGGATATCACTTTCTACCTGCGAGCAGATGTGCATAATCTTGGAATACTTGTGGATCATCATGTATTCTGTAACTTCTACCGAACCAAATTTCGAAATCTTTCCAAGATCATTTCTTCCGAGATCTACCAGCATATTGTGTTCTGCCAGCTCTTTCTCATCTGCCAGAAGTTCTTCTTCCAGCGCCTTATCTTCTGCCTCTGTCTTACCTCTTGGTCTCGAACCCGCCACCGGAAATGTTGTAAGTCTTCCGTCCTTTAATCTTACCAGTGTCTCCGGCGAGGTACTCATGATCTCTTCCCCGTCCATATTCATGTAGACCATATAAGGCGACGGGTTGGTCGTCCGGAGCACTCTGTATGGATTCATCAGGCTTCCTTCATACGGGCTGGTAAACTGTCTGGATATAACCGCCTGGAAAATGTCTCCGTCCACAATGTACTCTTTCGTCTTCTCTACAACTTTGCAATACTCTTCCTTGCTTACATTACAGGTAAATTCTACTTTGTTCTTCGAATCCACAACCGGGATCTCCGGTGCTTCACCATTACGGATCAGGCTGATCATCTCCTGGATCTTGGCCGTTGCCTTTCCGTAATTCTCCATCACATGATCCGTCTTCATGTTGACGATCACGCTGATCTTCTGTTTCAGATGATCATAGGCAATGACCTTATCGAATAACATCAGATCATAATCCGGAAAATCTCCTTTCTTTATCTTCAGTACCGGTTCTGCATATCCGATCATGGAATATGCAAAATATCCGACGAATCCGCCGGCAAATGGCGGGATCCCTTTGATCTTCGGTGCTTTCATGTCTTTTAAAATCTCCCGTATTACATCCAGCGGTTTCTTCGTATGCTTTACTTCGCATCCTTCGTCCGTCTCGATCGTGACCTCATCCGAACTGCAGGTCACTCTCATGACCGGATCAAATCCCAGGAACGAATAGCGTCCCCATTTTTCTCCACCCTCTACACTTTCCAACAGATAGTATCTTTTGCTTACTGCTGCGATCTTACGAAGAAGTGTGATCGGTGTGATCACGTCTGCGTAGATCTCTTTGCACACCGGGATGATCTGGTAATCCGGTGCAAGTCTCATGATTTCTTCACATTCTGGATACATGGATATGATTCCTCCTTTAAGTCCTTGTTGTCTTGCTGTTTTGTGTATGGAAGTGTGGGATCTACAGGACCTGCCACCGGCAGCTCCTTTCGAATGCATGGCATAAAAAAAGCTTCTGTCCCTCTAAAGGGACAAAAGCTAAATATCATTTCATATTCTGTAACTTCTGCGGTACCACCCAATTTGTCAATTCATGACCACTTTCTTATGTACTATCATACACATCTCCTTGATAACGGGCGAGAATCCCGTCAGCATCTACTCCCGTCAACCGGTTTCAAACTGCCCTCACAAGTCCATTCGGTAAAAACTCTTATTACTGCAATCCCACCACCTGCAGCTCTCTGGAAATAAATATTCTTACGTACTCCTCTTGTTCATCGGTTTTACTGCTTTACCACAGTATAGTGACATTCTTTTGTTTTGTCAATACATTTTTCTTATCTTTTTCATTTTCCTACCGTTTTACTCAGTTAGATTCCTTCAAACCGGGAAATCTATAGCAAATATCTGTAACGCAGCCAGAATCGTTTCACTTTCCCGCTATTTTTATACAGGGATTTTTTCAGATTTTCTTCAAAACATTGCAATGTATGTTTCTCATAAGCCTTCAGTTCGATGCCGCCAAAGAATGTCTTCTGTATCAGTTCCAGCGTCCGTTTATATTCCTGTTCCTCAATTCCGGGGAACTTCCGGCTGAATACTTCACTGTAATGTTCTGTCTGTGTATAATCCTGCGACAGATTCTTAATTGCCAGCAGATACTCAACATGCTCCATATGGCATGTCAGGAAATCTTTTTCCTTTTCTTTCCTCTCCCTGACGCGGATACGGATAAAACGTTGAAACTCCAGAATCAGATACAACTCAAGTCCAAGATACAGGATCACAATAATAACCGCCAGAATTTTTTCCGCCTCCGGCTTCTGTTTTTCCTTTTCTTTCTGTTTCTTCTTACTGGTCCCGCCTTCGCTCTGTGCCTCTGCACCATTCTCTTTCTTCGAAGCATTTACCTGATAAGACGGCTTTCCTTCTACCTTCTTATCACTGTAAGACTCCACATACATGCCCGGTGTAACTTCCACCGGCATCCACCCGGTTCCCGCAAGATAGACTTCCACCCATGCATGTGCATCCTGAGACGTCAGCATTATATCCTTCTTATTCTGCGACTTCATCTGTTCAGCCTGATCCGCAGACAGATGATATCCTTCTATATAACGTGCCGGATATCCCGCTGTCCGGTATGCAAGCACGGCTGCCGAAGCATAATATGCTGCATTTCCCTTTTTATAATCCCCCAGGAACCAGCTTACCAGATTCTTTCCTTCCGGAACTGCTTCCGGATGTTCGGTATATGTGGCAGTCTGTCTCAATATCATACGAATTCTTGTTGTGATATCGTGGAAATCCTTTTCTTCAAGCAGCGTCTCCTGATCTTTGTAAAAGAGCTTTTTCATCTCTTTTTTCTGCTTTTTGCTCAGAGAAAGATAGGTGTCATTTACAAATGAATGATACACCGCTTCCGTGTCCAGATATTCTTTCTCCTCATCTGACGAAGGCTGTTCCATCCATTCTGCCGCCGTCAGGTTCTCCGCATTCAAAGCGCCGGCCGCCATCCGGAACTGATAGCCGGATGCACCGAAGAATCGGTCCGATTCCACCTGCCAGTCTTTTCTATATCTTCCGGACCCGGAAGACCATTCCTTAGCCGTAACCGGAAGGTACATATATTTGCGGTACGCTCCCGCATTTTTCACTTCCACATCTGTGTATTCCTGTGTTCCATCCAGTGCTTCTGCTGTCAGGTCCGCATATTCTGCATACTGGGAAACCGGATGAAATCCTTTTTTCCCCAGCCATGATAACATTCCCTCATATTCACCCTGATAACTTTCTACCGGGACCGTTTCCCATGTGTATTTATGATAATCCGCCCCCACAAAGCCTCTCAGATACAATTCCTGCGGAGTCTGCATCTTTATCTCCAGCGCATCTTCCTCCTGGTCGGAAATGAGTTCCGATGCCTTTACCATATTTCCTTCCGGCAGCGTCTCTCTTCCGTAACGGAATTCTTCAAACCGGTCAATTGCAGACTGTTTCCATCTTTCTATCGTTGATACCTTTTCGTAACCACTGGTCAGAATACCCGTCAGGATCAGTATCATCCCGATACACAGAACCGATACCAGTCCCCGTATCCCCATCCGTCTCTGTGGTGCTCCGTAGAAGATAAACATCCCGAACACACTGACCGATACGAAGAATACAGAAACCCACATCTCCGACTGACCGATCACGAATCCGAATCCCAATGCCAGAAGCACGAACAGTGCCGGTCCCGCTATATGATTCTTCCGAAATTCTGACTGCAGGAAAGAGGCCAGCAGCAGCGCAAGCAGTGCCCACAGAATAAATGCACCCACAGCGGCTCCGCCTCCTGTAGCAAGTCTTCCAATCTCCGTTCCGAACCGGCTGTTCCACAGAACAATTCCTCTGTTTACCAGATCCAGGAATGCAGGGGTAATAAAAAGCAGGCATAAAATAAAAATTCCGATTCCGATAATATACAGGATTTTCCGGATTTTTGCGATTCCGCCCTCTGTATACTCTGCAGTCTGGCACAGCGCAATTACCAGGATTCCGGTCATACAGCTTACCCCAAGACAGCCGGCATTGTACATAAGATCCCTGAGCGCAAATAATATCCCGCTCAGAAAACACGCCGCAAGTCCTGCTTCCATCAAAAGCTGCCGTGCATTTCTTCTTTTATCCCCTTTCTCTCTCAGAAAATATTCTTTTGTCTTTTTCATATTCTGTTCCTTTTTCCTGTTCTAGATTACAATATTCTGTACTTTCTCTGTGTAATGCGCTGCATCCACCGGAATCACAGAGTATCCCTGCGAATACACATATTCTCCGTTCTTCTCTGTTCCGACGCGGATCACTGTCAGGTCTACATCTCTTGCAAGCTGTCTTGCAGATTCTTCATCGTATTCTGAAGTGATATAAATGATCTTGGTATATTCATTCCTGAGATTACCGCGCAGCACCTGATAAGCCGCATCCGTCTCTTCTCTGTCATCCAGGGGTCTGCACAGAAGATTCAGTATCATCTGTTCATGTGTTCCCTGCGAATATACCGGAATGTTCATATATTCTCCGGCGCAGAACCTTCCCACATTGTGTTCCAGATTGAGCTGCATCAGACTGTGGCTCAGAGATACTGTAATCGCCAGTACTGCGTTATTTCTCTGATTTGTAATCTTCTGACCATACATTGTCTTTCCGATATCACACAAAATCAGCGTACTGTAATCCGCAGGATAACCAAATTCCCGGACAATCAGCCTGTCCAGCTTTTCTGAAAGCTTCCAGTGAATGCTCTTCAGGGAATCGCCTTCCACATACTCTCTAAGTTCCGATACTTCACTGACATCCTGTCCCGTCTTCATCTGATCATATAATTCGCCTGCATTTCTCGTCTCCGGTCTTCTTTCCAGTCTTGCATTCAGGTGCATTTTTGCCGGATATACGAGAACTTCCATCTCCTGGATCCTGTCCCGTTTCCAGCAGAACAGCCCAAGAAGATCGTAATATTCAATTCTGTCAACGGTTACTCTGACATTTCCGCAGTCTTCCATTTTCATCCGGTAAGCATATTCCATCTTCTTCTTTTCTACCGGCTGAAGCACGATTACCCGGTTATCCTCTTCTCCATACAGCAGATTCGAGATCCGGACATACACCTTTACAGGTCCGAGCGGCATAGCACTCTGTCTTCTTATCGTAATCTCAAGCGGCATATGGCTTCCGACCCTGCACCCGGATCTCATCCGGTACTCATCTTCCACGCCTTTCATTGCCCTTTTCTGAACCACCAGAGTCAATACCGGTACTATAATCATCCCGGTCAGGAATACCAGCGGTTCCCTCTGATTCGCCATGATGTACATGATCACTCCCGTAACCAGGACGATCATGTACCAGATTCTATGTTTTCTCATCCGTCTGTCTACTTTCTTCCAAGCGTCGGTGCTTTCACGTGTCTCAAAATCTTCGCCAGTACATCGACCGCTGTAATGCCTTCAATCTTCGCCTGCGGTTTCATAACCAGACGGTGGGCACATACATCGGTAAATACCGCCTGTACATCTTCCGGAATCACGTAATCCCGTTCTTTTAATACCGCCCTTGCCCTTACAAGCTGTGCCACCGCCTGTACACCACGCGGGCTGACACCAAGTTCCACCATTGACGATCTTCTCGTCTCTGCACAGAGATCGGTAATATAATACAGGATATCATCTGTGATTCTCACAGAATACAGATACCCCTGAATCTCTTTGACATCATCCCTTGTCATCATCGGACGGACATAATCCAGATCTCCGATACCGTGACGATTCTTTAATATCTGCACCTGACTGTCCCTCTCCGGATAACCGATACTCAGACGTACCATAAAACGGTCCAGCTGTGATTCCGGAAGTGCCTGCGTTCCCGCGGATCCATAATGGTTCTGTGTCGCGATACAGATAAATGGCTTTGGAAGCACATGTGTTACACCATCCACCGTCACACTTCCTTCTTCCATAACCTCCAGAAGTGCTGCCTGTGTCTTTGGTGAGGTTCGGTTAATCTCATCTCCCAGAAGCAGATGACAGTCCGCTGCTCCCGGTTTGTATTCGAACTCTCCGGTATTTCTGTTATATACACTGAACCCGGTAATATCTGACGGCATCGTATCCGGCGTAAACTGTACACGCTTGTAATCCAGTCCCAGTGCCTTGGAAAATCCAAGTGCCAGTGTTGTCTTTCCAACTCCCGGTGCATCCTCCAGAAGAACATGTCCCCCTGCGTATATCGTCATCAGTACTTTCTCTATAATGTCATCTTTTCCAATGAACACTTTCTTTATCTCACGGATTACCTGTTCCGATTGTTCTATTATCATATCTCTTCTCCTCGTTATCTCCGCAATGGCGGCTCTTCCTGTGTAATCATCTGTGTGTCCGCTGCACCGTCCGCTTTCTGCCCCGGTTCTTCCGATGCACCATCCGTTTTTTCATTCGTTATCCCGTTTTCATTTCCTGCGGCGGTACTTTCACTTCCAGCGTTTCCACCACTTTCGCTTCCAACGCTTCCATTTCCACTGCTTCCAGTACTTCCGGTGCTTCCATTTCCACTGCTTCCAGTATTTTCGGTGCTTCCACTTCCACTACTTCCGCTTCCGCCGTCTCCACTTCCTGCACCTTCCGTCTCCGTCATCGTAAGCGGATGTCTGTCTTTTGCACCATCCGTCAGGGAATCCAGCATCCGGTAGACATCTTCCTCTTTCATCACTTTCTTCAGTAATTCAAAATATCCCAGATAGACCGGATCATTCTCTTCCTGGCTGTCCGGCACGAGCAGCCGGAAGCCATCTGCCATCGTTGCAAGCCGGAATGCTCCGATCCGAACCGGTGTTGTTCCGTTCAACGTCAGTGTATTCATCGATCTGCAGGAGTCAAATGCACCCTCACCGATCTTTGTAACCGTCTGCGATAATACCGAATCACCCAGACTCGTACAGCCGGCAAATGCACCGTCACCAATCTCTTCCAGATTCGTGTATTTTGCAAGATTCCAGTTATCTGCTGATATCAGCGAGCTGCATCCGGCATAAGCACCATCACCAATCCGCTTCAGGCCGGCGAATGCTGCCGCCGTACCACCGGTACGTGTCAGTTTTGTACAGTTCTTAAAACAGTCTTTCGGATATTCCTGAAGTCCGCCATAAAAGCTGACCGTCGTAACATTATCACAGTCCATGAAACAGCCTTCGCCAAGCTGCTGCACATTTGCCGGAATGGATGGTGATTTTAATGTATCACAGTTCCGGAACGCATATTTTCCAATCGTAGTCAGACCGGTATATTTACTTGTCAGAAATCCCGTCAGAGAAGTGCAGTCTTCAAACGCAGAATCTTCTATTGCCGTAAGCCCCGTCTGGAACTGGGCTGTAACACCTATCGATGGCAGATTCGTACAGCCGGCAAAACATTCTTCTCCAAGTGTATCAACTCTCGCACGTATCGCTACTGCCGCAGCCTTTTTCAATCCGGTACAGTTTTTAAATGCCCGTGTTCCGATCCGGTCTATATGCTTTTCACTACTGTATCCCAGATAAGCCGCTTCCAGCGAAGTGCAGTCCATAAATGTCTCCGCACCCCACCCGGTGATATCACCATACAGACTGAGCTCTTTAAGTCCTGTACAGCCCTTAAAGCACCGGTCTCCAAGGCTGACCGTTGTATTCTGAGGCAGTGCCACGTTTTCCAGTCCCGTACAGCCGGCAAACGCATCATCCTCAATACGGATCGTATCCTCCGGAAGTACATAAGTTCCCGTAATATCTTTTGAAGCTTCTTTTATGATACGCCCTTCGTCCGTAATCTCATACAATATGCCTCTTACGATTTCTTTTGTGCGGTCAATCTTTCCGATCACATTTTCCATTGTACCATCTCCGTAAAGGGAATCGACCGTATCCTTCCATTCTTTTACAAACTGATCCTGTTCACCATCTTTTACCCAGATATGCAGATAGCCCGGAAGCGTCTCTCCGAATACATTCTCTCCCAGTTCCGGTACCGTCTCACCATTCACTTCCATGATGGAAAGCGCATCACACCCGGCGAAACACTGATCCGGAACTTTCTTCAATGACTCCGGCAGCCTCACCGTTGCCAGTGCTCCGCAATTGATGAATGTCTCCGCACCCATCTGTGTCAGCGCACTCATCTCACTGAGATCCATCTTCTCCAGCTGCAGACATTCGCCGAACGCCTGCACTCCAATGACTTTCAGGCTCTTCTTCTGCTGCTCGGAAAATGTCACATTTCTTAACATTCTGCAGCCATAGAAACAGTATCTGCTGATTCCTGTCACCGTTCCGTTCATCTCTACCGTTGCCAGTCCGGTACAGTTCTCAAAGCATTCTTCTCCGATACTGCCAAGGCTTTCCGGAAGAACAAGACTTGTAATCTTCTGGCATCCATAAAAGCTCTGGTCTCCAAGACTTACAACATCCGTCATTGTATCCAGGCTGCCAAGCGAACGGCAGTCATAGAATGCCCGGCCGCCAATCTTCGTAATATGCGAAAGATCTGCCGTCTCCAGACTGATATCCCCCTGACACAGGGATGCCGGAACTTCAGTAACAGACTCTGGGAATTTCAACAGCGTTAAGGAAGTGCAGTTTTTAAATGCACCTTCTCCTATTTTCTGAAGGGACACACAATTTTCAAGATCAGCCAGCTCCACACCCGTACAGTCTGCAAAACAATACGCCCCGATGGTTTCCAGTGAGCTTCCTTCTTTCAGATAGACGTCCGTAACACCGGTACAGCCCTGGAACGCCCGGTCTGCAAAACAATTCGTATTTTCGTCTGCCTCAATCGTTCCTTTATAATTCGTCGAGACATTGATGATCGTCCGCATTCCATCAGATGTCACTCCATACAGAACACCTTTCTCTCTCAGTTCAAAGCTCTGATATGCTTCTCCTGCACAGAGAACTTCTGCATTTTCCGCGATTCCATATTCTGTACGGTTACCTGACAACAGATTGCTTCCTGCACATGCAATTGTCTCCAGATGATCTGCTCCTGCAAAAGCTCCCGTTTCTACCGACTCTACAGATTCTGGCAGATATACAATTTCCAGTTTGCTGCAATCAGAAAATGCATCTTTTGCAATTGAAACCGTGCCTTCTTTTACTTTGCAGAATGTCTTTGACGATTCAAACACTTTCATCAGACGGTATCCGGTTCTGCCATCTTCTGTTACCTTACAGTATCTTGCTCCGTCTTCACAGATAATGGTATCATCTGCTGTCTTCAGCAGTTTTGCTGCTATACCGCTTCCATATACGGGATCCAGTATTGCCTCCCATGCTTTCACATAAGAATCATAATATTCTTCATCTACCTGGATATGGATATCCGGGACTTCCGCCCCGTCCTCCGTTCTTCCAAATACATACGGATCAGCCGAAACGACACTTCCTTTCAGGGTAATCGTCTCTACGCTGTCCGGCAGTTTCAGGCTTCCCTCCTGCAGGATCTTCACATTCTCACCCAGTACAATATCCGTCACTCTGGTACATCCGGCAAATGTTCCGCCCGCAATCTCTGTATATGTTCCCGGAACCTGGTATTCTCCCGCCGAATCCTGCGGAATTGCTGCCAGTATATTCTTATCCGCCGTCAGCGTCAGCACATGATCCTCTTTCTGATAGGTATAGATATCTGCCCGTCCCGATGCATCTCCAAACGAAATATCCCCGCACGCTTCACCAAACGCAAACATATACGCTTTCCACACCACATCATCTTCTGACGCAGGTACCTCAACTTTTCCCGAAAAGCCTGTTGTTCCTTCCAGCTCCGGAACCTTTTTGCTCTCAAACCGGACCACACTGTTTTCATCAAGCCCCGAAAAGCATCCTTCCGAAAGCTTCGTAACCGTCTTCGGAATGGTTACATCTTTCATTCCTGCCGGAACATAATATAAGGTTGTTCCATCCTGGCTGCATACCAGACCGTCCGTCACACAATACTTGTTGTACCGGTTCACATCCCCATCTTCGTATTCCATATGTTCCAGATTCGGCATATTCTCCGTTATACTCTCAAAGTTTATCTCTTCGACACTCTGAGGGATTTTTAATGTTGTTGCATTTTTTAATCCTTCCGATGCATGCTTAAAATCAATCTTCGTCACACCCATCGGAACCGCTATTGTCTGATCTGTTCCGGTATAACCTTCCAGTACCTGGTCTCCACGGTATTTTGACAGATCGTCATCATATTCTGTTACTCTGCGGATCTGGTATCCTTCCGGGACATCCGTAATATGCGAACATACACTTCCCAGTTTTCCTCCCAGCTTTTCTTCATCCAGCGGATAATATGTATATGAGCGTTCCTCCTGTAATGCACCGCCACTTACCAGACGGAAGCCATCTACCATCGTTGTCAGATATCCATCTGCTTCTTACACAAATTGAATGGTATTCACACTTCCGCTCTGGACTGTAGAAAATGCCTCTTTCAGCTCTGCATTTCCCTGATATGCGATCAGACGGTGAAACAGTTCTGTCAGATTCACGTAACCGCCGGAAATAACATAGGTATTCGGTGCAGTCGTCAGACTCTGCAGCTGTTCAAACTGTTCAGCAGTGACCATCTCTTTTACAACAGATCCCGGGAAATCTGATCTTACATAGACATTACTTCCATATGCTCCATATCCTGCCGAAACGAATACTCTCGCCACCGCATACTTTGCCCTTGCAGTCATTCCCTGATAAGAAAACACTGCTACCAGTGCCTCATTTGCTTCCGCCGTAGACATCGATACCTGGTATCCGTCTGCCCCGCCATAGGAAAGTGTCTTTTTCTCCACCGTTCCATCCGTTTTCCGGACTGTTGCCGTTACATTGGCATCCGAAGCATGAAAGGTATCCCCTCTGAAATATCTATCCTTTGTAAATTCCGCCTGAAGAGCCAGCAGAGTTCCATCTTCGGTCTCCACCGGATCTTTCGGCTTCAGCTGAATATCTTCCCAGCTTTCTTCCACATCCGGAGACGGAGACGGCGTTTCTCCATTGCCGCCATTATTCTGGTTCTTATCATTACTTCCTGTATTTCCGTTTGTACCGTCAGAATTGCTATCTGTTCCCTGCGTTCCATTCTGTCCGCCCTGTCCATTCAGGACTCCCCCGCTGTTTCCGGGACTCAGACTGATACCGCCTGTGCCTCCGTTATCAACAAACTGGATCCCGTTTGGGTTCTCCTGATTGCCAAATCCGCTGCTTCCATCGGCCAGTCCCAGATTCTGACTGTTCTGTCCTGCCAGAGTATTATCCGGATCCAGTGCCACCTTCAAAGCCTGCGTATCCCCGCCTGCTCCTTTGTCACTTTTATCGTTTTTATCGGCAAGATCGGATTTTCCTCCTTTTCCGGCCACATAGTCATAATTATCGTCCGTATTCTTCTTATTGGCAAACCGTTCGTACTTCTGCGGTGAAAATGTACTGTCAAGTGCAGGTGCGTTTGCAAGCACAGTCGCCGCAACGCCGATCACTGCACCTCCGGTCACGATTGACACAGTGCTTTTCTTCGTCATTTTCCGCTTTATCTTTCTTAGCTTTCCCATCTGTTCTTCTGACTCCTTGTCTTATAAAAACAACTGCCGATCATCCTTCTCACTTCATCGAAATCTACCGGCTTATTAATATGACCGTTCATTCCTGCCGCAAGGGATTTTCGTCTGTCTTCCAGGAATGCATTTGCCGACATGGCAAGTATCGGAAGTCCGGCATCTGTCCGGTCAAGCTTACGGATCTCTCTCGTTGCTTCCCATCCGTCCATTCCAGGCATCTGGATGTCCATAAGAATCACATCATAAGTTCCCTTCTCACTTGACTCAAATAACGTCAGTGCATCTATACCATCTACTGCTCTTGTAACAACTGCACCTTCCATTTTCAGAATCTCTTCTGCAATCTCTGCGTTGATATCATTGTCTTCTGCAAGAAGAATGTGAAGTCCTTTCAGTGTAAATGTTTCCAGATACTGTTCTCTTTCTTCACTTTCATCTACCAGTCTTACTGATACACGGTCATCTTCTTCCAGCTGTTCTGGTTCTTCTGCCACCGGAAGTGCCAGATATACGATAAATTCGCTGCCCTTTCCTTCCTCACTTTCCACAAGGATCTCGCCGCCCATCAGTTTGATAATATTATCTGCGATTGCCATTCCAAGGCCGCTTCCTCCGTAATTGTGTGCGGTTGAAGCATCTTCCTGCTCAAACGGACGGAAAATCTTGCTGATAAAGTCTTCTTTGATTCCCTTTCCGGTATCTTTTACCCGGATCATCAGATGCGCTTTGCCATCAATCTTATCCATCTGACGGAAAGTCACCTGTACATCTCCTCCCGGCGGGGTGAACTTCACTGCATTGGAGATAAAGTTAACGACTACCTGTGTCAGTCTCATCTCATCTCCGGTTACGCGCCGGATATCAAAATCCTGCATCTGGATCTTCCAGTGGATTCCCTTCGCCTTTGTTGTCTCACGGAACATCGAGTCAATTTTCTCTGTCATATCATAGAGATCGAACGGAATCTCCTCCAGCTCCATTTTCCCGCTTTCGATCCTTGACATATCCAGGATGTCATTGATCAGTGTCAGAAGAAACTGTGAAAGGTTCTCGGTCCGGTCCAGGTATTCGCCGACCGCTTCCTTATCGTTCATACTCGCTTTGGCAAGACTTAACATTCCCATAATACCGTTCATCGGTGTACGGATCTCATGTGACATGTTTGACAGGAAATCTGATTTCGCCTGGCTTTCTTTTTCCTTTTCATCCAGACGCAGATATAATTCTTTCTGTTCTTCGTATTCTTCTGTGATATCCGTAAGGACTACAAGATACCCCTTATCTGCCACTGTAACCGAGACTTTTCCCCGGTGCTTCTTTTCTGTCCCTGCCGGAACAAAATCAAGTTCGCAGATCAGCGGAGTCTCCCGGTCCCATTCTTCTGCTGCCTTACGGAAATCGCGTGCCGTACTGTGATTGACCAGATTCCTGACACTTTCCAGATTCTCTTTGATCTGCGTTTCACTGATTCCTGTTAATCTTTTAAAATTCGGGCTGACATACAGAACTTTCAACGATTCTTCCTGAATAAACAGATATGCATTCTTCCGTTCTTTTTCATAGGCTCTGTAAAATGACCGCTCCCCCCGGATACGACCTTCCAGTCTCTTTTCTTTTTTCTTTTCTTTCTGATACAGATTCCAGAAAACTACCGCCATAACCATTACCACGAACAGTATGAACAGAATCATCGTATTCTCTTCTGCATATCTTAATATCCGCTCCATATATCCTCTCCAATTTCCAAACGTTACAATTGTTGCATATTATATAAATTATAGCACGTTTTTCCCGCCTCATGTGATTTTTTAGACTGTTGTTCCCGTTTTTTGCTTCTTCGTCATATTCAGGCATCTACAGGACCTGTCACTGGCTTCTTCTTTCGAATGTATAGTAAAAAAAAGAACTCTGTATACAGAATAACATCTGTATACAGAGTTCTCATATTCATTATTATCTTGCGGATTAAACAAGCTTCATTGGGTTGATCTTTACACCAGGTCCCATTGTAGAAGTAAGTGTTACGCTCTTAAGGTACTGTCCCTTAACTGCTGCAGGTCTTACTTTGTTAATCGCATCAATAAGTGTCTGGAAGTTGTCTGTAAGCTGTTCTTCAGTAAAGCTTGCTTTACCTACTGGCACATGGATAATGTTTGTCTTATCAAGTCTGTACTCGATCTTACCAGCTTTGATTTCCTGGATAGCTTTTGTAACGTCCATTGTTACTGTACCAGCCTTCGGGTTTGGCATTAATCCCTTAGGTCCAAGTACACGTCCGAGACGTCCAACAACACCCATCATGTCTGGTGTAGCTACTACTACATCGAATTCAAACCAGTTTTCATTCTGGATCTTTGGAATGAGTTCTTCTCCTCCAACGTAATCTGCTCCAGCTGCTTTAGCTTCTTCAGCTTTAGCGTCTTTTGCAAATACAAGGATACGAACTTTTTTACCTGTTCCGTGTGGCAGAACTACTGCTCCACGAATCTGCTGGTCAGCGTGACGTCCGTCACATCCAGTTCTGATATGAGCTTCAATAGTCTCATCGAATTTTGCTGTTGCAGTCTTTTTAACTAATGATACTGCGTCTGCTACATCGTAGAGTGTTCCTCTGTCGATTGTTTTCGCAGCTTCAACGTATTTCTTTCCTCTTTTCATTCTATAAACCTCCTAGTGGTAATGGCGGGATAACCCTCCCACATTTACTTCATCAACTAATCTACTACAGTTACACCCATTGAACGGCATGTTCCTGCTACCATGCTCATAGCACTTTCAATTGTAGCAGCGTTCAGGTCTGGCATCTTTGTCTTAGCGATTTCCTCTACCTGAGCCTTTGTGATTGTAGCAACCTTTGTTTTGTTAGGTACACCTGAACCAGATTTGATGTTGCAGGCCTTTTTGATCAGAACTGCTGCCGGTGGTGTCTTTGTGATGAAGCTGAAACTTCTATCATTGTAAACTGTGATAACTACAGGGATGATCATATCTCCCTGATCTGCTGTCTTAGCGTTGAACTGTTTTGTAAATTCAACGATGTTTACACCGTGCTGACCAAGAGCTGGTCCAACCGGTGGTGCCGGAGTAGCTTTGCCGGCTGGGATCTGTAATTTAATATAACCTTCTACTTTTTTTGCCATTTCAATTACCTCCTTGTGGTGATGGCGGGGAACATATAACGCCCCTCCCACTTACTGTTACATTTTCTTAACTTCTGCGAAACCAATTTCAACCGGGGTCTCGCGGCCGAAGAGCTCAACATTAATAGTAAGGCTCTGCTTCTGCATGTTGATAGACTGGATCACTCCAACTGTATCTGCCCATGCTCCAGCGATTACCTGGACTGTGTCGCCCTCCTCGTAGTCCATGACTACTTCCTCTCTCTGGATTCCCAGAGGAGCCATCTCCGCATCTGTAAGCGGCACCGGCTTAGATCCAGGTCCGACAAATCCTGTCACACCTCTTGTATTACGAACAACATACCATGTATCATCGTTCATAATCATGTGTATCAACACATAGCCCGGGAACATCTTCTTCTGAGATACTTTCTGAACGCCGTTCTTCATCTCAACAACGTCTTCCAGCGGTACTCTTACTTCAAGGATCTGATCCTCAAGATGTCTGTTCTCGATTGTCTTATCAATGTTGGCTTTTACTTTGTTCTCGTACCCTGAATAGGTATGAACTACGTACCATTTTGCCTCTGACATAATCTCACCTTTCTTGTCCGTTTTGAGTTATTTTATTAATAAATCTACTCCGTACTGGGCGAAAAAATCTACAAGTGCGATAATCGCTCCCAGGACCACGGATACAGAAACAACCGCTGCCGTCTCTTTTGCAACTGTCATCTTGTCTGGCCATACGATCTTCTTGAACTCTCTGTTCAGACCTTTGAACCAGCTCTCTTTCTGAGTTTTCTTACTACTCATCGACATTCACTCCTTCTTGCGGCGATTATTTTGTCTCTTTGTGCAATGTGTGTTTCTTACAGAATCTGCAGTACTTCTTGGTTTCCATACGTTCTGGATGAGATTTCTTATCCTTTGTCATGTTGTAGTTACGCTGCTTGCATTCTGTACACTCCAATGTGATTCTTGTACGCACAACTTCCACCTCGCTTTATATTCTTAGTTAACGTGTTTCGTGGCAGCTTGCGATGCTGCCCGATTTTAGGCATAAAAAAAAAGCCTACTTCCATTCGCCCGAATATCGTATCATATCCAGGATTAAAAAGCAAGCTTTTTCCTATATTTATTTACAATTTTTTTAAGAACTTTATCTCACACTTTTTCTGCGTTCTCTGTCATATCCCGGGGTCTGCCTGCTGTGATTCTATCTGTCAGGCATTTCCCGGTCCGGTTACTGCGATTCTCTGTACCAGATATTTCCCGGATTGACTGACCGCAGCTGATAATTTCCATTCTTATATACAAATTCAGCACTCATCTGCGAGCTTCCGTCTGCACTTTCTTCTGCAGTGCCTGTTCCTGACACAGACTGATTCTCATTCTTCTTTTCTTTTTTATAAGTAACTTTATAATCATAAGACAGCGTACCTCTGACTACTCCGGTTACACCGCTGATCACATATTTTCCTTCATAATTATCAAATGTTACCTCTCCGGTGGTATAACCGTCTCCGGAAGTAAGCTGTTCCTTCAGATCATTATAGAATTCTTTATTCTCTTTTTCATAAGAAGAATTCTTCTCGAACAGCCCCGATACTTCCGAAAATGCTTTTCCGTTCTTTGCCGCTTTCACATATTCTTTCAGGATTTTCTGCATCTTCCTGTCAAGTGTCTTCTTTCCGTTGTCTGAGATCTGCATCTTGGAGATCGTCGCATTTCCCTTGTCTGATGCCTGGAATTCAGAGTGATATGTCTGAAACCACGGAACCTTCACCTTGATCTTATGTTTTCCTTCAAACAGCGATACTTTATACTGTTCCAGATTATCAGAATCATCCTTTACCTTATAATCTCCTGTAAGCTTTGTCCCGTCGATCCATGCTTCTGAACCGGCAGGAAGATAAAGATTAAAGTCATTCGCGATCATCTGATCCGATGACACTTTCCAGTCTGTAAAAAACAGGAGTTTCCGGCTCTTCTGCTTTTGCACAATAAGTGTCTCTGTCTTTTCTTTTTTCTCTTCCGTCTTATATGTAACGGTAAATGCACGCTGTTTTCCACCGGATTCTACCTCTGTCTGACGGTTTTCTTTTGTCTCCTTTATCTTGTAATCAGAGATTCCCGTAACCGCATTTTTCTTCATATAAGTTACGTATTCATCCTGTGTTGCATATCCGTCTCCCGGAAGGTCTGACAGACGGCCTGTCTTCTTCCAGTTTTCCTGTATGTACGCCTTACAATAACGTTCTGCCACCGCTTCCGGACGGCCGTGATATCCTTCTATGATACAAAATGCAACGAATACAAATACCCCTGCTGCGATTCTCTTAACAGTTTTCTTCTGAGCAGCTGTCAGATCTGACCACGAACGCTTTTCCCGGATGAATCTCGGCACACGGCTTGGATCTTTGCCTTCTTTTTCGCGTTTTATCTTCTTTTCTTTGCGCTTTCTTTCCCACGACTGAAGGATTTCTTCATATGCATCTTCTTCCGGGACATCTTCATAATCTTTTTTCTTCTTGATGAAATCGCCGATATCCCCGGTGAACATACGTGTCGGCTCATCTGCCTCTTCTTTGCTGTCCTCTCCGATCATTCTGGTCGGCTCATCCACAGATTCTCCTGCAGAATCCTCTTTTTCTTTCAGATCCTTTTCTCTCAGTTTGATCTTTCTGTGAAGTTCCTGTTCCAGTTCTTCTCTTGTCACTTCTTCGATCATGCGGCCGAGATTGTCAGGAATCGTGAGCTGTCTTTTCAACCCGTCTTCCTCTTCATCATGAAGACTCTCATTTTCCTTCCAATCTTCCATTATACTTTCCGGTATCTTTTCTGCGATATTTTCCGTATGATCCTCCGTTATTTTTTCTGTTATATTCTCTGTAATGTTTTCTGTTATTTTTTCTGTTGGATCTTCTTTTAACTTATCTTCTTCCCTCTCCGGTTCGAATAATTTCTTTGCTTCATCGATCACTTTCTCCGACTCTTCTGCAATCTCCTGATCGGAGAATTCTACCTTTGGGGCTTCTTCCAGTCCTTCCAGATCACTATATAATGTTTCCTCTTTTGATTCGGGAAGACGCATTCCGCAATAATTACAGAAGCGGGCATCGTCTGGATTGTTAGTCTTGCAATTCGGGCATTGACGCATAAGCATTCCTCCTTTTCAAATCACAGCTGCAGTAACGTCTGTCTGCAGATTATAACATTTTCTTTCTTTTAAATATAATAATACAGGTGATCATGACCACAATGCTTAAGATAATGACTCCCGGATATCCATGTCTCAGTTCCGGCATATTGTGAAAGTTCATTCCATACCAGCTTGTAATGAGGGTCAGTGGGAAGAAAATGGTCGATATCACCGTCAGGAACTGCATATTGTTATTCTGCTGGGCATCTACCTGCGCCTTATAAGCATCTCTTACCTGCTGGGCATATTCCAGAAGCTGTGATGCCTTGCTCATCAGTCTGTCCGCACGGTCTGAGATAACACCGAAATATTTCACCTGTTTCTTCGCAAAGAAACCATTTTCATTCTCTTCCAGCTGTTTTCCCATATCCATGATCTCATCATAATAGCTTCGAAGCGTCAGTAGTTCGCGGCGGATCGGCATGATCGCATTCTGGAATCCCTGGATCTTTCCATCCATGACATCCTCTTCCAGGTCCATGATCCGTTTCTCATAATGTCCCAGTAATTCCAGATCACGGCTTATGAACTCCAGCATGAAATTATAGATGAATTTTTCTTTTGATTTTCCCTGTCTTGTCTTCTTTCTCTTAATCCTGCGGATCAGGCGGTAAGAAAAATCATCGTCATCCACGATCACGATATGGTGACGGTTGATGAAGAATAAGATCCGGTACCGTTCTCCCAGAATATCCAGAAGCTTCGGAATACAAAGCGAGCCTGCCAGACATTCCTGCTGGGTCTCCATCTTACAAAATCCCACGTCTTTCAGATTGATCTCTCCCTCGTACTGCATTCCGGCCTGCTCCAGGCAGTCCCTGGCCGTCTGTGACGTCGCCAGAAATATGGATGGTCTGTCCTTATCCATCGTCTCTTCCTGATATTCCTGCAACGTTTCTCCTAATACGTATCTCATGCCTTCACCATCCTCATTTGTTCATCCTGTTTTTCTTCTTGCATTATAGCACTAACTTGGAATTCTAGCACATATTCTCCTGGCAGTTTTTCAAAATCCGGTAAATCTTATGTAAAATCTTGTCAAAATACGGCATACCTGCTGCCGGCAGCTCATCACGGATACTTTGGTATATAAAAAAATCCGGCGGATTTTAAATACATATAAAATCCCCGGATTTTCATTCCTAGAACAATCCTGTAATTCTTCCTTCGTCGTCTACGTCAATTCTCTCTGCAGCCGGAACCTTCGGAAGTCCTGGCATTGTCATGATATCTCCCGTCAGGGCTACGATGAATCCTGCTCCTGCAGAGACTTTTAAGTTACGTACTGTAATATCGAAGTCTGTCGGTGCTCCCAGTTTCTTCGGATCATCGGTCAGGCTGTACTGTGTCTTTGCCATACAGATCGGTGCGTTACCGAATCCAAGATCGGTCAGCTGTTTTACCTGCTTCTGGGCTGCTGCCGTAAGTACCGCTTTATTACCGCCATAGATCTTCTGCACGATCTGGTTCAGTTTATCTTCGATCGTTCCTTCCAGTTCATAAGCATAATGGAAATCACTTGGTTCGTCACAGAGGCGTACGACTTCTTCCGCAAGCTTCAGACCGCCTTCGCCGCCCTTTGCCCATACTTCGGAAAGTGCAACATTGACTCCGACTTCTTTACATTTCTCTTCTACCAGATCCAGCTCTGCTTTGGTATCTGTCGGGAATGCGTTGATTGCAACGACACATGGAAGTCCGTATACATTCTTGATATTATCCACATGTTTCATTAAGTTCGGGATACCTTTTTCCAATGCTTCCAGGTTCTCTTCATTCAGATCCGGTTTTGCAACACCGCCATTATATTTAAGAGCTCTTACGGTTGCCACGATCACGACTGCGTCCGGTCTGATTCCTGCCATACGGCACTTGATATCCAGGAATTTCTCTGCTCCCAAGTCTTCTCCGAATCCTGCTTCTGTGATGGCATAGTCCGCAAGCTTCATTGCCATTCTGGTTGCCGTCAGTGAATTACATCCGTGTGCGATATTGGCAAATGGTCCGCCGTGTACGATCGCCGGTGCATGCTCCAGTGTCTGTACCAGGTTCGGTTTTAATGCATCTTTCAGCAGTGCGCACATTGCGCCTTCTGCATGCAGGTCATGTGCCGTTACCGGTTTCTGATCTGCGATCTTACCATAAGTATAACCAACGATGATCTTTCCAAGTCTTTCTTTCAGATCTGCGATATCCTTTGACAGACAGAGGATTGCCATGATCTCAGAAGCAACGGTGATATCATATCCATCTTCTCTCGGCACACCATTGACTCTTCCGCCAAGTCCATCTGTGACAAAACGAAGCTGACGGTCATTCATATCGACACATCTCTTCCATACGATCTTTCTTGGATCGATGTTCAGTTCATTTCCCTGATAGATGTGGTTGTCGATCATGGCTGCCAGTAAGTTGTTCGCAGCTCCGATCGCATGAAAATCTCCTGTAAAATGAAGGTTGATATCTTCCATCGGTACAACCTGCGCATATCCGCCGCCGGCTGCCCCGCCCTTCATACCGAATACCGGTCCGAGGGATGGCTCACGAAGTGCTACCATAGGTTTCTTTCCCATTCTCTGCAGTGCATCTGCAAGACCTACCGTTGTTGTCGTCTTTCCTTCTCCTGCAGGTGTCGGATTGATCGCTGTCACGAGGATCAGCTTTCCGTCTTCTTTCTCAGATTTCTTTAAAAAGTTATAGTCAATCTTTGCTTTATATTTTCCATACTGTTCCAGATATTCTTCTGGAATTCCTGCTCTTTCTGCCACCTTTGTGATAGGCTCCATGGTACATTCCTGTGCGATCTCAATATCTGTTTTCATCATTCATTTCCTCCTGATCGTATGTTGTTCTCGTATATCTTCTTTCTTCCAGTCCTTTTCATACACCACACTCTGATGCTTCTTTCAAATGCATAACGATGTAAAAAAAGGACAACACTCATCCCCTTCGGGATAAATGCTGCCCAGACGGTCGGCTCTTACCAAGTATCTGATTCCCCTGTGGTACTCCACATTATCCGTCAGTCATCAGATCTTCTCTTTGTCTTTTACTATATTATAAGGATGCAGAATTGTCAATCCGGAAAATTCACCCGGATCATCGTAACACAGCCGTTATTTTTCCTCTTTTTTAATAACCGTAGATTCTTTTCCCATATGATATTCTCTTCCAAGCGCCCGCATAATGCTTCTTGAGATCACGTCCACAATAATGAATCCAAATGCAATTCCAAGGCATGTTTCCAGCAGTACAAGTGCATGTTCTGCTGCCAGCGGAAAGTTCCTGCTGACTACGCCATACATCAGATAATACAGTCTTGCTCCCGGCATCAATGGAAAGACGGATGCTGTCAGGAAGACCGTGGACGGCGCATGATTGACTCTCGACATGACGAATGCATAGCCCGCCACAAAGCAGGATGCAACTACTACCGCAAAGAAATTATTCGGATACCACGCATACACCAGTAAATAGATTCCCCATGTCAGGAACGCTCCGACACTGGAATACAGGATCTTCTTCCCCCGTATCTTGAACCAGCTTGCATAACCGGTACATCCTATCGTACAGGAGATCAGCTGGATCACAGTATTATTGTTCACATCGAACCCTTCCGCCGATATATTTCCCATCAGCATCATTGCAAGGGCGATACCGAACGCAATACCAAATGCACCGAGCATCGAATTCATCACTTCCAGTGAACCCGAGATAAAGTTCCTCTGCATCACATCCCGCATTCCGTTGATCGCACCAAGTGCACTGACTAACAGCATGACAATTCCGATCATGATACGGTCCGGATGATGTCCCAGCCCGCTCCGGACAGCTGTTACGATCACAACCTCTGATAAAAACGCCAGGATCAGATTATAGATCATCGGGTTGCCTTCCCGCCTGCCAAGCCATCTGCCTACCAGAACGATCATCAGACAGACGATCAATGCAACAACTGCATCCTGCAGATCACATCCGAAGAATACAGCAAACGCTGTTCCCCCTGTAATCTGTGCAAGTCCTGTGATCAGTTCACTCTGATCCGGCCGCGCCATTACTTTCTTAAATCGCCGGACCAGTTCTTTTTCATCCGGATTATGTGAACAGACATACCGCGACAGGGCATTCAGATAATTCAATTTATCATAATCTGCGCCTGTGGATTCTATATGCCGGATCTGTGTAATGATCCCGCCTTCCGGTGTCTCTACCGTCACCTGAATATTGCTCGGGATCACATATACATCATATGTCACAAAACCATAACTCTTATACATACGGTACAGACTGTCTTCCACACGGAAGATCTCTGCCCCGCACTGCAGCATTGCTTCTCCTATATTCAAGATTCCCTGTACTAATTTTTCATAATTCATAGGCAGCTGTCCTTTTATAATTTCATGTTTTACACGTTTGTTTCCATTTATATTTCCTTATTTTCCCTTATTTTCTATCATATGTAGTACGTTCTGTATAAGCTCAGTTTAACATACACTTTTTCATTTTAATATAGCAAAGGAACACAGATTCCTGAAAATTATTTGTGTCCGGGATACATCTGTGCCGGTGTATTTTTCTGCATACTATAATATCTACAGAACCTGCCACCGGCAGCTTCTTCCGAACGCATGGCGATAAAAAATCTGAGAACATACCGGAAAATATGTATTCTCTTCCAGCATACTCTCAGACTCTCTGCTATTTTCTATTCTATTATTTCTATAATTATTTCTTTCCACCGATCAGAGGAAGATTTAATGCACTCTTACCGATATGATATTCTCTCTTCAGCGCATGCATGATACTTCTGGATGCCACATCTACGATGATGAATCCGAATGCAATCGCAAGACAGGTCGCCAGAAGAATAATCGTCTCATCAAAGACAAGCTGGGGATCCTGACTGACACATCCATACATTACATAGTACAGATTCGGTCCCGGAATCAGCGGGAATACCGATGCTGTCAGGAAGATCGTTGAAGGTGCTTTATTTACTCTGGACATGATAAATGCATAAAACGCAACGAATACTGCAGCAATCATCGTTGCCAAGAAGTTACTTGGTCTCACAGCATATACCGCAACATAGATCGCCCATGTAAAAAATGCTCCGATACTGTTATACCATACCTGCTTTCCACGGATCTTGAACCATAAAGCGAATCCCGTACACGCAACCGTACAGGAGATCAGCTGGATCGGCACACTGTGGTTCAGAATAAAATGATCGGAATATCCTTCATGGAACATCATGATCGCAAGACCGATTCCGAATGCGATTCCGGCAGCTCCAAGGAACGAGTTCATGATATTGATAAATCCTGAGATAAAATCTCTCTGAAGCAGGTCACGGATTCCATTCGTCGTACTCAGTCCACTGATCAGCAGCATAACGATACCAATCATAATACGGTCCGGATGATCTGCAACTCCCATCTTCAATGCTGCTATAATGATTACTTCTGATATAAACGAAAGAATAGCATTATAAACCATTAAGTTGCTTTCGCGTTTTGCCAGCCAGTCACCGACAGCCACGATCATCACCGATACAATGAATGCAACAATTGCATCCCGTAAGTTACATCCAAAGAATACCGCGAATCCGGTTCCACCCATGATTCCCGCAGCATATCTTGTGATACGCTTCTGCGGTTCACGGTTGATGACTTCCAGATATTTCTCACGCATCTCTTTTTCATCCGGTGTGTGCTGACAGACATATCTGCACAGATTGTTCAGGTAATCCAGCTGGTCAAAATTCGGTTCCGATGACTCGATATGACGGATCTGTGTAATGATCTCACCTTCCGGTGTCTCTACCGTCACCTGTATATTACTCGGAATGACAAATACATCCGATCTCTTAAATCCATAGCTTCTGCACATGCGGTAAAAGCTGTCTTCCAGTCGGAAATTCTCTGCACCACTTTGAAGCATCGCTTCTCCGATGTCCAGGATTCCCTGTACAATCTTGTTATAATCCATCTTTTTTTACCCCTTGTTCTCTTCATAAAATTTCCATTTTCTTAATCCAACATTTGAATCATATCATGGATTTTCTATAAGTCAACATAATTATTGTAAAATGTAATAACAGTTTGTAATACCGGTCTTAGAAGTTCTTATATTGTTCACCTGCTTCCGGAACCTCCGACAATTTTCCTGTTGTCGAATCCATGATGAATCCATAGATCTTAATATCCCTCGGCATCAGCGGATGATTGCGCAGGGCAAATACAGTATCTTCCACCGACTGTTCTACACTATCGAATCCGGCGAGCCAGCCTTCCAGATCAATCCCGCTGTTACGAATGATATCCATATGTTTTTTCTCAACACCACGTTCTTCCAGATCTTTTAACAATACCTTCGGGTCCATTCCCTGTACACCGCAGTCTGTGTGACCGATCACCATCACTTCTTCCACACCAAGCTCCAGAATTCCCACCAGCAGGCTTCTTACCACACTTCCGTAAGGATGCGTGATCACACCTCCGGCATTCTTGATCATCTTCACATCTCCATTCTTCAGTCCCAGTGCTGCCGGAAGAAGACTGGTAAGCCTGGTGTCCATACAGGTCAGGATTGCAATCTTTTTGTCCGGATATTTGCTTGTCACGTATGGTTCATAGCCTTTTTCTTCTACGAATTTTCTGTTGTATTCCAGGATTTCTTCTATCATGGTCGTCTCTCCTTTTTATGTATGCTTTATGCAGAATTTTTCAGAAGAACTGTCTTGATTATACCTGTTCTTTTTCCTGACTTCTGACTTCTTTTATATTTGAGCTATATTCTACACCCGGAATCTAAAAAGCGGGAAAGATTTTTCTTATAATTTATTAAGAAAACTTTCCCGCTTCTGTTTTTTGTGACACTGTTTTATATTTCATTATTTTCTTATGTATAATGTTCCGTCCATGATTCTTCTTGCTGTTCTTTGTACCGCAATGGCAGGAACTTCAACCGTTTCTCCAATCTTCACTTCCGGATACATTGTCATGATTCCACTTGGATGTCCGATGCAGACATTCTCTGCCACAGTGTCATTTTGTCCTCCTGTGATCTGCTGTACCAGACTGCCCTTTAATGCGGCAGCTACCGCAATTGCACTTGCTGATGTCAACGGGCATGCTTTGTGACATTTGAATACGGATATGACTCTTGCACAGATATTCATGTCTTCTGCCACAACTGCGTTTCCGCCTATTTCTATATAGGATTTTGGAGATGTGACAAATCCTACTTTCGGCACCGCCGGGCTGTTCTTCGCTGCATCTTCCAGATCTTTTGCAAATCCCATCTTGCAGCATGCTGTTCCCCTGATCTTTTCTAACAGATCACCTAATTCCTTATTGTTATTCACTTCTTCCGGTAGTTCCGTTCCGATTGCACCAACATCTTCTGCACGAACCAGTACCATTGGGTTCGATACATCAAGGATAGTTGCTTCTATCCTGCCAAATCCGGGGATATCCAGCACATCCAGTACATTTCCCGTTGGCAGAAGTGTTCCTGTTTTTGCGCCTGCCGGATTTAAAAATTTTACTTTTAATTCCGGTGCGGTTCCGTCTACTCCTGCGATATGGCAGTCTCCTTCTTCTGCAAATGTGCCATTTTCACACGGAACGGTTACATCGATATATTTATCCGTGTTACGATTTAACATACGAACGGTTGTGATCGGCTCTGTGACATTTACCAGACCTTCTTCCACCGCAAATGGTCCGACTGCCGCCGTCATATTTCCACAGTTCGATTTATAATCAACCTGCTCTTTTCCGACAATCACCTGACCAACCAGATACTCTACATCTATTCCAGACAATTCACTTTTCCATACAATCACAATTTTATTATTAGAAGAAACAGTACCTCCAAGTCCATCGATCTGCTTTGGATCTGGAGATCCCATTGCCTGAAGAAAAATGGAATCCCATTCTTCCCTGTTTTCCGGCAGATCTTCTTTTCGGAATATGCACCCTTTACTGGTACCGCCTCTCATGAATACCGTTTTGAATTTTCTCATATTCTTCACCCCATTTCTGTATTTTCCACTACTATTATAACTGATACCACTTCAGGCATACACAGGTATTTTGTTATAAGATAATTCCTATATTTTATCGATTACATACTCTCTTTGATTTTATTCTATGGTATAATGAAACAGATAATATTCACAGAAAGGAAACACTATGTCTGATTACTATATTTCACAAATTTCACACTCTGACAAAACTGCAATTCAGGGTGTCACTGCTCTTCTTCAGGCCGAAGGAATCCGCCTGGATGCCAACCTTGATTATACGTGCGGTATATACGATGATGAGATGAACATCATCGCCACCGGAAGCTGCTTCGGCAATACACTGCGCTGTCTTGCCGTAAGTTCTGCGCATCAGGGCGAAGGACTTATGAACCAGATCATCTCACATCTGATCGAAGTACAGTTTAATCGTGGAAATACACACCTGTTCCTCTATACCAAATGTTCTTCGGCCAAATTCTTCGGAGATCTCGGATTCTACGAAATTGCAAGAATTGACGGGCAGATCGTGTTCATGGAAAACAGACGGACAGGGTTTAAAAATTATCTGAAGAAACTGAAAGATTCTTCTGCCCTGCAGCTTCAGGCTACTACAGACCGTAAGGTTGCCGCCCTGGTCATGAACGCCAACCCGTTCACCCTCGGCCACCAGTACCTGGTAGAAAAAGCAGCCCGTGAAAATGACCTGCTGCATCTTTTCATCGTAAGCGAAGATGCAAGCCTTGTTCCGTTCAAGGTTAGAAAACAGCTTGTAATGGAAGGGACCACACATCTTGATAACATCTGCTATCACGACAGCGGCCCGTACATCATCAGCAATGCAACTTTCCCGAGCTATTTCCAGAAAGATGAAAATGCAGTCATCGAAAGCCATGCCATGCTGGATCTGACAGTCTTCACCGAAATCGCGCGGACACTTGGCATCAACCGCCGCTACGTCGGCGAAGAACCAACCAGTCTGGTTACAGGCATTTATAATCAGATTATGTCAGAAAAACTACCGGAAAACGACATTGAATGTGTGATCGTTCCAAGAAAAACCGACGGAGAGAAAGCAATCAGTGCTTCTACTGTCCGCCAGGCAATCAAAGACAACGACATGGATACTCTGAAAAAACTCGTGCCGGAAAGTACACTGCGGTATTTCGAAAGCGAAGAGGCAAAAGCGGTAATTGCTCGAATACGAAATGAGGAGAATGTAATACATTATTAATTGTTTCATTGTGACCTCTCATATCATAACTGAATAATAATAAAAACATGTGCTGTATAGGAGCACATGTTTTTATTAATTAATATAATCCCCAACTCCTTACAATCATACTGATGATCATAAACATCATCGTCATGATATTACTAGATTATATTAATCATACTCGTAAGTAATCGCCAGCCCGCAAAACTTGCAATTACTTACATATAAGGGCTAACCGTTTATCAGTAGTGCCTTTTCTTTTGACACCTTTATTCTAACAACGGTCTTTCTCATTGTCAAGAATATATTCAATTATATATTTCTGTTTATTAATCCATTTGTAAAATCTACCATCAATAGCTCATTGCAAATGTATAACCCTACAGAGAACCTGCCACCGGCAGTTTCTGTAGATATATGGCACTTCAAACTCCCCCCTCCCCTCCAACATTACACATACATATATTTATATTACATAACCTTCCGGTACCAAAAGGTTACACTTCCGTCATTTAATCCTTCAGGCATTCTATACACACGGAGAGAAGGGACCGGCCCATCCGGACCGATCCCTTTTTTTGCAGAACCAATACCCTTAAGTCCTGCAATGGTAAAACTTTATGAGGAATAACAATATAATTGATAATGTCTATAATTT
>JBNMJT010000010.1:0-34800 GCA_050873945.1 Dorea sp. | reverse complement strand
TCATCTTCTCTTCTCTGGCTTCGATCAGATCCAGACTTCTGCGATCCATATATTCCACTGCCGCGATCGTCGCATCTTCCGCTTCCGGCAATTCACTGCGCAACATGTCTACAAATCCTGCCGCACCTTCTTTTTCTTCAAAGAAGAAGACGATTCCCCAGACAGCTTCCGGTTTTGGGATCACTTTTAATGTAAGCCTGGTGATGATTCCCGTAATTCCTTCTTTTCCAAGAACCATATCCATCGCAGCAAACGTCTCACCCGGCAGGATCTCTTCTTCCTGCCCTCTGGAAATCTCTCTTACATTGCCTGCCCCATCGATCAGACGGATACTTTCTATATAATTCTCTGTCTTCCCGTACAGCATGTGGCTGATTCCCTGCGCACCAGAAGCTGCAATCCCGCCGATCGATGCCGATGTCTCAGTCGGATCCGGCGGCCAGAACAGATGCTCCTTCCGGAATCTTGTTGCGATTTCTTTTCTGAGCTCCATAAGATTGATCCCCGGTTCTACCGTGATCCGCCCGGTTCCGTCTGCTTCTGCCGAATGTTCAATTACTTTATTCATATGAGACAGATTTAAAATATGGCCTCCCATCGGAACCCCGGCTCCTGTAATTCCTGTCTTTGCTCCCTGGATCGTCACCGGTACCTGCTCTTCTTTCATCTGTTCTAATATAGCAAGTATCTCCTCTTCTGATTCCGGGAACGAAATGCTGTCCGCATGGCCTTTATATTTCGATTCGTCTATCAGATATTCTTCATATTTTTCTTCCATCTGATAAATGGTTGCTGCCATATTTTCCGCCTCCTTACGTGTAATAATTTTTTATTACGATTTTTCTAATATTTTATTCAACGCCTCGATGAATGGTTTAAAATCTTCTACGATCACCACATCGGCATTCTTCATGATCGGCGCATGTTCATCGGTATTAACCGCTGCTATGAATTTACTCTTTTCAATCCCCGCATAGAATGCTGCCGCACCGGACACCCCTGCGGTGATACAGATCTCCGGATTCGTCATTGCTCCGGATACACCGATCAGATGATTCATCGGAAGCCATGCATTCATTGCCGCCGGGCGGCTGACACCAACCTGACCGCCGGTCTTATCCGCAAGCTCCTGTAAAATCTCAATATTTTCCTTTTTCGAGATTCCACGTCCTGCCGCGATCAGTACTTTGACCTCTTCCAGACCTTCTTCCTGATCTTCCGGTTCAAAGCTTCGTTCTATAATATAAGCTTCATTTCCGCCGCACTTATGTACTTCTGTAATCTGCATCTGTCCCGGATGCGGATCTGCCTTTGCAAGACCTTTTGCCATACTGATACAATACGGACCCCTTTTCATCCGGAATATTGCTTCCATATGATTGGAATAAACCATCTTACCGGCTTTTATCCCATCTTCTGTTCCATTCTCTATCATAATGCTGCTGACCGCCGTAAGAGAGCTGCCGTTAATTCTTGCTGCCAGTCTGACTGCCAGTTCTTCTCCTGAATAATCACTTCCAAAGATATATACAGCCTCCGGTTCTGCAAGCTCTTCCAATTCCTTCAAAACATTCTCCGGCACATATTCTTCTGCTGTCAGCACACTTACGTTCTCTGTGAGCTTTCCTTCCAGATATTCTGCATATGCTTCATCTTTGCAATACAGATAAGTAATCCCTTCTTCTGCTTCTGACAGATACGCTTCTTTGAACGCTTCCATCTCCTGCATTAACTTCTGACAGTTCTGCAAGTATCCATTCAATACAAAATGATATCTCATAATTCTTCCAGCCTGCCTTTCAGATAATTTTCGTAAAATTCTGCCGCTTTCTCTTCCGGTGTCCCGCCTTCGATCACCTTCGCATCCCGGCTGTGTTCTACCACGTGCAGATCTATAAGTTCTACTCCGGAATCTTCTGCTTTCTCAGGAAATTCTGTTACGTATTCGATCGGCCGTTTTCCGCGGCTCATCTTATCTTTTAATGTCGGAACTCTTAAGTATGCACACGGCGCATTTCCTACAGCAAGCACGCACGGTGTCTTTACCGTCCAGATACGCTTTCCGTCTGCCGTCTCACTGATAACTTTCAGATGTTCTTCATCCACCGGCTCCATCCCGACTACCTGCGTAATACATGGCCATCCAAGCTTTTCCGCCGTCAGATACGGTGTCTTCCGGTTATTTCCATCCGAGCTTCCGGTTCCCATGACGATCACATCCTGCATCTGTCCTTTTTGTACATAAGATGCAACAAGATCAGCAATTTCTTCCGGCACGAATACCTTCTCTTCTTCTGATTCTGCCCTGACTGCATGTTCAAAACCAAGTGCGTATAACGTCTTCAGGAAATTTTCATGCTTCTTCTTTCCGACCGTCAATGCATTCAGTTCATATACGACGCCAAAGCCTTCTGATAAATCAGAAAGCTTCAGCATCATCTCCAGGGCACCTTCGTCATAACAATTCCACAATAATTTTACATACCCAGTATCTATATGTAACTGTTCATCTGGTGTCCAGTCTTCGTCTGCCACCAGATCATAATCTGATACAACTTTAAAACACCCTAATATTTTCATAAGCCATTATTTTCTCAGAGGAATCAGTGTTCCCATGTTCATAATACCGTTTGGATCAAATGCCTGCTTTAATGTTTTCAGCATGTAGTATGATGAGCCATACTCCTGTGGAGCATATTTTGCTCTTGCTTTTCCAAGTCCATGATGATGTACGATAGATCCGCCGTATTTGATAACCTGCTCGCAGATGATCTGGTTGATTCTGTCATGGTATTTGTTGATCTCTTCTTCCGGTGCACAGTCAACTACGTTGTAGTAGTATACGAAATACATATTTGTTCCGTTGATGTAGCTGTGTGAAGAATGTCCACCCATTAATGTCATATCCGGTACTTCTGCAAGAATTCTGTCGCAGGCTGTCTTGTAGATCTCATAAATGTTATCCCAGCTTCCGGAAACTTCTGTTGTGATACCGATATTGTGTGTAGCTTTGATCTCTTCTCTTTCCTGAGCGATCTGTTCTGGTCCCCAGTTCAGTCCGCTGTACCATTTCTCGATGAGCTTAGGATCTACTTCTTCAAGTTCAGGATGTTTGTACATCATTTCCTTGATTCCTTCTTCGATTGCTTTTGTGATGTTAGCCGGTCCTTCTGCCATCCAGATCAGGATTGCTTTATCTTCTTCCAGCCATGAGCTGAAGTGCTGCTGAGCATCCGGTGCATCATAAAGTCTTGCGAATGATGGTCTGTATCCAGCAACCATAACTTCACGTAAGCAGTCAAATCCAAGTTTCATCTGGTCATTGTCCAGTTTGAATCCGATGTAACGGTTGTTTTCTGGCTGCCATTTGAAAAGTTTTAATGTAACTTCTGTGATGAAGCAGAGAGCTCCTTCATTTCCACAGATGATGTGTCTGATGTCCGGTCCTGCTGCACGTCTTGGTACATTCTTGATTCTGCAGATCTTTCCATTCGGGAATACTGCTTCCATACCAACGATCATGTCTTCGATTCCACCATATAATGTAGAGAACTGTCCGATACTTCTTGTAGCTACCAGTCCACCGATCTGTGCAAGTGGTTTTGACTGTGGAGAGTGTCCTGTTGTCAGTCCTCTTTCTCTTAACATATCGTCAAGATCCTGAAGAGGTACACCACACTGGCATGTTACCTGCATGTTATATTCATCTACTTTTAATACTTTGTTCATCATAGATCCGTCGATAACTACAGAATCTTTTAATGCTGTCTCAAGTCCGCCTTCAATTGCAGAGTGTCCTGTTCTTGGTACAACGTTGATCTCATTGTCATTTGCAAATGTAAGAACTTCTGATACCTGCTCCGGTGTCTTTACATATACAACTGCTGCCGGAATTGGCTGTGTGTATACTTCACATACCTGTTCATATTTTCTATATCTGTCAATACTGCTGTCTTTTAATACCTGTTCATCTGTGATTACCTGTTCCTCACCAAGAATCTTTACTAATCCTTCTACGATCTGTTCTCTTGAAATAATTGCCATTTTATAAAACTCCTTTCAAACTTCCCTTTATATAGATGTTCTTCTTCCTTCTGACCGATGAGCCTCTATAAAACCAGATCTGTGCGCACCTGTTCTGATCTTATAGAAGTTATTGCATGCTTTGGCATAAAAAAAAGAGAAAAGAAACCTGTCAGGAGACATACTCTGTCTCTCAGGTTACTTTTCTCTTAAAATCTCTTCGGTAACTGGTTTTAGTATAATGCCTTGGGTATCGGATTGTCAATTGTGCAGTATTGATGTTTTTAGCACGTTGTTTTTATGCACATTGTACAGTTTATTATTTTTTTCTTATTTTTAATTGACTTTTTATACAAAAGACGGTATAGTCGAATCAGTTACAAGAGTATGAGAGAAGTAACGCCGCCGGGCATTACTTTTCTCTTTTTTTGTTATATGACATTCTATATCATATGATGACTGCAGCATCATATTGTGTTATGTCTGATCGTTATATAAGATGTATAAACAAAAAGATTATAACAGAAGATACGCACGTTATAACATATGTCATAATGCTATTTATATGGAGGGAAAACATGAACAAATCTTTTATTAAAAAATACGGCACGCTGTTACTTCTGGCGGCCGGAGCCGGAATCATCTTCCAGCTTCCTTATATTCGTGAGACATTTTATGTACCTATTCAGAATGCGATGAATCTGACAGACGCTCAGATGGGTATGTTATCATCCGGATATGCAACAATGGCAACTTTCTCTTACTTTGTCGGTGGTATTGTCGCAGATAAATTCTCTGCACGTAAGCTGCTTGCATTTTCATTCATTGCAACCGGTATCCTCGGATTATGGTTCTCAACCTTCCCGGGATACAACATCAGCCGCCTGATCTTCGTATTAATGGGTGTATCTACTGTTATTACATACTGGTCAGCTTGTATCAAAGCAACACGTTTACTTGGTGACAGCAGTGAACAGGGACGTCTGTTCGGTCTGCAGGAAGGTTTACGTGGAGTTATCAATGCCGCAGTTGTATTCGTAATGTCTGCTGCATTCGCTCATTATACAAATGAAGTTGCCGGTGCTGCAGCTGCAATCCGTATCTGTGCCGGTACACTGATCGTTCTTGGTATTCTTCACTATATCGTAATCGAAGATACCAAATCAGAAAAGACAGAATCTATCGCAACTGTAACAAAAGGTATGTTTAAATGCTTGCTGATCCCTAGAGTATGGGTTCTGATCGGTATCATCTTTACCGCTTACAGTGTATATGGATTAATTGGTTATGTTACAACATTTGCACAGCGTTTCTTCGGAATGACTGCTGCAACAGCTGCTACCCTTGGCGGTGTACGTTACCTGCTTCAGGGCGCAGGCGGAATCGTTGGTGGATTCCTTGCTGATAAATTCTCACGTGCGAAAGTTATCGCTGTAGGATGTGTCGGACTTGCTGTTTCTTTCGCAGCTTATGTCTTCATTCCTGGAAATGCATCTGCACTCGGTGTTGTTATTGCAAACTTCTTCATCGGACTGGTATTCATCTATGCCGTAAGAAGTCAGTACTTCGCAATTCAGGATGACGCAGGTATCCCGATTGAATTAAGCGGACGTGTATCAGGTATCACATCTGCAATCGGATATCTTCCAGATGTATTTATGTACACATTAGTTGGCAGCTGGATGGACAGCTACGGAAGAACAGGATTCAACATGACATGGATCTACGCTGCAGTTGCTGCTGTACTTTGTATCGTAATGGTAGTTCTGCTGAACGTGATCATCAAAAAGAATCCAAAGTCCATTGAAGAATAGACAAGTGTCCATATCATTTTCATAAATCTCTTTTGGCGGGTGCCGGTTGCGGCATCCGCCTTATATTATATTTTTCATTCTATTTTCCGATCGTTTCCCTGTCATATGACGATTCTTTTCTTCTTCGCTTCTTGCAGTTTTTTCCTCGCCATGATTTAATAAATATAATATTTATTTTAAGAAGGAGATTTATATGGCTACTTTAAATATATTATACGAAGATCCACACATCCTGGTCTGTGTCAAACCACACGGCATCGCAACCCAGAGCAAAAGCATCCGTTACCCGGACATGGTCAGCCTGATCAAGAATCATCTGGCGAAATCCAGTGGTTCCAGGAACCCCGGCTCAGCTGAGCCTTACCTTGCCGTCATCCACAGACTCGACCAGCCCGTTGCCGGGATCCTTGTCTTTGCCAAGACACCGGCTGCTGCGAAGGATCTGAATAAGCAGTTACAGAATCAGGGATTTGGGAAATATTACCGCGCCCTTGTCACCAATGCTCCTTCAGAGGAAGAAGGATCACTCGAGGATTATATGGTCAAAGATGCCCGGACGAATACTTCCAGAATCTGTTCTGCGAAGGAAAACGGGGCGAAGATCGCACGGCTGCATTATAATACAGTTCCTGCTGATAACCGGCTGTTTACGATACCATCCGGCTCCTCGCACAGCAGCATTTCCGGCACCGGTCTGCAATCATCTGACTCCACTGAAAAAACTGCTGCTTTTCACGGAACAGAACTGGAGATCCACCTGGACACCGGACGCCATCATCAGATTCGTGTACAGCTCGCAGCTATCGGCTGTCCGATCGTCGGAGATACAAAATATAACCCAGAACTTGCCGGCACAAAGGGCTGGCAGACAATCCGGCTGCGTGCTTATAAGCTGGATTTTAAACATCCGGTTACACATAAGGCTATGCATTTTCAGTTAGAAGCTGATCCTGTGTAATTTTTACCGATTAAAATAACTGTCATCAACATTGGGGGTATGCAAAAAGAGGAGTGGGAAATTCCCGCTCCTCTTTTTCGCCGATACATATGCCATCTATGCTTCTGCTACATCCTCTGTCAGTGCTTCTTCATATTTCTCAAGGATAATATTCTGAATGCGCTCTCTTGTTCCGGAGTTGATCGGATGTGCAATATCTCTATACTCTCCATCCAATGCTTTCTTGCTAGGCATTGCAATGAAAAGTCCCTTTTCTCCTTCAATCACCTTAATATCGTGTACCACAAATTCCTCATCCATGGTAATGGAAACGACAGCTTTGAGCTTGCCCTCCTTCGCTACTTTACGTACTCGTACATCTGTAATCTGCATATTGTTCTAGCCCCTTTCTTCTAGCCTTTGCACCGCTTTCTCTTAAAGTGCATACCTCTCATTTTTTTCTACGACTACCTTTACGCCATTTTCACCAACATAGCGTGTGTTCGCACGGATCGTATCCCGGCTCTCTACAATACAATTTTCAATATATGCATTGTCTCCGAGATAGACATCATTCAGAATAATGGAATTCTTAATGACACAGTTGTTCCCCACGAATGTCTTCTTGAAAAGAATCGAATTCTCGACTGTACCATTAATGATACTTCCACTCGCCACCAGACTGTTCTTAACCACTGATCCCGGGTTATATTTTGCCGGAGGTAAATCACTCACCTTAGAATAAATACCCGGCTGTGTCCGGAAGAAATACTCACGTACTTCTGGTTTCAGGAAATCCATATTCGTCTGATAATATGCATCCACTGTTGAAATGTTGCTCCAGTAATCTTTTATTTTATAACCGTAGATTTTCTTCAGATTCTTATATCTGATAAGAATATCGGTCACAAAATCATGTCTGTCGTCTTCCGCGCAATGTTCGATCAGATCGATCAGCTGACGTCTTCGGATCACATAGATACCCGTCGATACGATCTGTGACTGTGCCACCATAGGCTTCTCTTCGAACTCTTCGATACGCATGGAATCGTTCATCTTGATTGTTCCGAAACGGCTTGCATCTTCGTTCGGACCAAGTTCTTTGCATACGACTGTAATATCCGCTTTCTTCTCAATGTGATATTCCAGTACTTTATTATAATCCATCTTATATACGGCATCACCGGATGTGATGATGACGTAAGGTTCATGACATCTCTTTAAGAAATCCAGATTCTGGTAGATCGCATCTGCGGTTCCACGGTACCAGTATCCGTTTTCTGCAGTGATCGTCGGGGTAAATACATATAATCCCCCCTGTTTTCTTCCGAAATCCCACCATTTGGAGGAATTCAGATGTTCATTCAATGAACGGGCATTGTACTGCGTCAGAACTGCAACTTTTTGAATATGTGAATTGGACATATTACTGAGTGCGAAGTCTATAGCTCTGTAACTTCCTGCGATCGGCATTGCTGCTACCGCCCTCTTCTGTGTCAGTTCCCGCATCTTGCTGCTGTTACCACCTGCTAAAATAATTCCTACTGCTCTCATGCCTGTCCACCTGCCTTTATCAATGTTTCTCCACTTTCCAGTACTCCATCCGGATAATCTTCTTTGGATGTTACGCCACTGATGGCAGTGTTCTTTCCAATCTGTACACCATCCGGTATCACGGATTTTTCACCCACGGCAACAAGTCCGAATGAATAGATTGCCGGTTTCATCTTATTCGGTACGTCACTTCCGACACCAAATGTAACATTATCCCCGACAACACAGCTCTCTGCGATGATTGCCTTGTCCATGACACACTTCTTTCCGATTCTTGTATCCTTCATAATGATCGAATCCCTAATCACAGAACCTTCACCAATCACCACGCCAGAGCCGATAATACTGTTATGTACTTCGCCATATACTTCTGCACCGTTACAGATGATACTTCTCTCGATCACTGACTGTGAAGAAATATATTGTGGTGGCAGGATCTCGCTGTTCGTATAAATTTTCCAGAACTCTTCGTATAAATTAAACTCCGGAATAATATCGATCAGTTCCATATTGGCTTCCCAATAAGAACCAAGTGTTCCGACATCTTTCCAGTAGCCGTTATATTCATATGCGAATAATCTCTCACCCTTGTTATGACAATATGGGATGACATGTTTTCCAAAGTCACATCCCGGCTCGTCCTTTAATGTCTCCAACGCTTCTTTCAGCGCTTTCCACGAGAATATGTAGATTCCCATGGACGCCAGATTGCTCTTTGGCTCTGCCGGCTTTTCCTGGAATTCCTGAATTCTTCCTTCTTCATCTGCGATAACGATTCCGAAACGGCTCGCCTCTTCCATCGGTACCGGCATTGCAGCGATCGTTACATCTGCGTTATTCGCCTTATGATAATCCAGCATCACTTCATAATCCATCTTGTAAATGTGATCTCCCGACAGGATCAGTACATAATCCGGATCAAACTGTTCCATATAATCCAGATTCTGATAGATCGCATTCGCGGTTCCGGAATACCATTCACTGCTTCCGCTTCTTTCATATGGTGGAAGAACCGTTACTCCTCCGTAATTTCTGTCAAGATCCCATGGAATACCGATTCCTATATGTGCATTCAGTCTTAAAGGCTGATATTGAGTCAATACACCTACCGTATCGATTCCTGAATTAATGCAGTTGCTGAGTGGGAAGTCAATAATGCGGTATTTACCTCCAAATGCAACGGCCGGCTTTGCAACTTTTGCTGTGAGAACTCCAAGTCTGCTGCCTTGTCCTCCTGCCAGCAACATTGCTATCATTTCCTTCTTTCTCATGTCATCACCCCTTCTCAGTAGTCTTGCTTTTTTTATTATATCATACTTCCTCTTATGTTGCTAACAAATTTTACAATTTTTCCATGATTTCCGTAATCTTTTTGTTAAATTATTACAAAAACTTACGACTTGGATTTTTTTTGATATATGTTTATAATAATATGAAGAACATGTAGTTTTTATGATGATATTTTTACCAAAATGAATATAAAGGATGGTATATTATGTATAAAATTAATTTTGAAAAACCTGTACACGTACACTTTATCGGAATCGGCGGCATCAGCATGAGCGGTCTTGCCGAGATCCTTTTAAAAGAAGGTTTCACGATTTCCGGATCTGATAATAAAGAATCTGCCCTTACGGATCACCTTGAGCAGATGGGCGCAAAGGTATTCTACGGACAGAAAGCTTCTAATATTATCCCTGGCATTGATGTAGTTGTATACACAGCAGCGATCCATCCGGATAACGAAGAATATGCCGCGGCGGTAAAACAGAATCTTCCTATGCTGACCCGTGCGGAATTACTCGGACAGTTGATGACGAACTATGATATGCCGATCGCAATCTCCGGTACTCACGGAAAGACAACCACAACTTCGATGCTTTCACACATTCTCCTTGCCGGAGAATTAGATCCTACGATCTCCGTAGGCGGAATCCTGAAAGCCATCGGCGGAAATATCCGTGTCGGTGACTCCGAATACTTTGTTACCGAAGCATGTGAATATACGAACAGTTTCCTGCACTTCTTCCCGAAGATCGGTGTGATCCTGAATATTGACGAAGATCATCTGGATTTCTTCAAGGATCTGGCTGATATCCGCAATTCTTTCCACCGCTTTGCGAAGTTACTTCCAAAAGACGGAACCCTGGTCATCAATGATAACATTCCTGACCTGGAAGAGATCACCGCTGACCTTGACTGCCGCGTGATCCGCTATGGTAACGACAGTTCTCTTGATTACAGTGCAACCAATATCCTCCATGACAAGAAAGGCGAGGCTTCGTTCGATCTCGTAAAATCCGGCGAATTCATCGACCGCATCTCCTTATCAGTCAATGGAGACCATAATGTATCCAATGCATTATCTGCAATCGCAGTTGCTGATCTTCTCGGAGTTCCTTTCAGTAAGATCAAAGAAGGTCTGAAATCCTTCCACGGTACAGACCGCCGTTTTGAATACAAAGGGGAAGTCAATGGATTTACGATCATTGATGATTATGCGCATCATCCGACAGAGATCAATGCAACTTTAACAGCAGCAAAGGAATATCCGCACAAAGAAGTATGGTGCATTTTCCAGCCGCATACTTATACACGTACCAAAGCTTTATTCCCTGAGTTCGTAGATGCCCTGACACATGCAGACCATGTGATCCTTGCAGATATCTACGCTGCCCGCGAGACAGATACTCTGGGTATGTCTTCTGAGATGATCGCAGAAGAACTTAAGAAAAAAGGATGCGACGCTTACTATTTCCCAAGCTTCGAAGAGATCGAGACCTTCTGTCTGGACAAGTGCCAGAAAGGGGATGTGTTGATAACTATGGGAGCCGGAAACGTTGTAAACATTGGGGAAAACCTGCTTAAGCGCTAGTTATCCACATTATCCACACAATTTTATCCACAAAAAAGTCGGATTTTGGCTCAAAAATTTCTTCTTTCCCCGGCTTCCCGGTGCTATAATGTGTCTACGATAAAACGAAAGATACAAAAGTTCTGGGGAGGACGGGGAATTATTATGAAGGAATTAAAACTCACAAAATATGTACAGATGAATGCAACTGTACTGGATAATGAATTTATTGACCGTTATATGGTCAGAGCGAATGGAGAGTATGTCAAAGTATATCTCCTGCTTCTCCGTCATATGAACCAGCCTTCCGGATGTCTTTCTGTCTCCGAACTGGCTGATCTGCTCGAATGTACAGAAAAAGACGTACTTCGCGCATTAAGATACTGGAAGAGCGAAGGTCTGCTCGATTATCTGGATGATACGCCGGATGATCCCTCACCGAAGAGCACAATTCCTTCACCGTCAGCATCTTCTGAATTACATGATGTGCAGTCCGGATATATGACTTCTTCTACACCGGCAGATTCTGTCTCTGACTATTCTGCCCCGGCTATGATGAATCAGACTAATTACTCTGCGGATCCAGAAGCCCCTGCTACTGCTCCGGCTTCTACAACGAACATCCAGCAGTACCGCAGCCGCAAAGAACGTGCAGAATTCAAAGAATTACTGTTTGTTGCAGAGCAGTATCTCGGAAAGACACTTTCCGCTACAGATATTGACCAGATTACATATTTTTATGATACACTGAATATGTCGGCAGAACTGATTGAGTATCTGATCGAATATTGTGTCGAAAATGGTCACAAGAGTATGCACTATATTAATAAGGTGGCCTTATCATGGCATGAAGAAAACATAACAACTGTGAACCTTGCAAAGACAAGTTCATTTCTTTATAATAAGAACTGTTATTGTGTCCTGAATGCATACGGTATCAAAGGCCGTGGTCCTGCCGCTTCTGAGATTGCCTATATCCGCAAATGGTCAGAAGAGTATGGCTTCGCTCTGGAAGTCATCCTTGAAGCATGCGACCGAACGATGAATGCCATTCATCAGCCAAGCTTTGATTACACCGATTCCATTCTGAAGCGCTGGAAGGACAAGAATGTACGTCAGTTAAAAGATATCGATGCGGTCGATGCTGATTACCGCAAAGAGAAAGAACGCGCAAAAGAACTGGCAAAAGAACGCAAGAGACAGCAGCAGGCTCAGAAGCCTGTAATCAACCAGAACAATAAGTTCAATAATTTCGATGGCCGTTCCTATGATATGAATGATCTGGAACGCCGTCTGGTTCAGCAATAAAGTATACATATCAGATTTTATTATGCGAATGCAGAGGAGTTTCCATCACATGGCACTTTCCAATTCTCAGTACGATCACTTAATACGTACTTATGAACAAAGACAACTGGATAATGAGTTTCAGCTCAGAAAACGCTATGAGAAGGCATACGCTCTCATTCCCGAATTAGAGGAAATGGATCATTCCATCTCCTCTTTAAGTGTTAAAAAGGCAAGACTGCTTCTGGACGGAGACCAGACCGCTCTGTCTTCATTAAAGTCAGAGATTGAAGAACTCTCTGCCAGAAAGCCTGCTTTATTAAAAGCACATGGTCTGCCTGCCAATTATCTGGAAATGCATTATCAGTGTCCGGACTGTAAGGATACTGGTTACATTGGCACACACAAATGTCACTGTTTCAAAAAAGCGATTGTAGACTATTTATATACACAATCCAATCTCAAAGATATCCTTGACAAAGAGAACTTTTCAACCTGTTCTCTGGCCTATTATTCCAGAAATCATATCGACCCTCTTACCGGACGGTCTTCTCTGGAATCCATGGAAACCGCATTAAATGTCTGTCACAACTTCGTAGATACATTTTCTGAAGAATTTCATAACATACTACTGTATGGAGACACCGGTGTCGGAAAGACTTTTCTTTCCCACTGCGTTGCAAAAGAATTAATGGACTCTGCTTATTCCGTTATCTACTTTACAGCAGCCGGACTTTTTGATATCCTTGCAGAGAACACATTTGGGAAGCGGCAGAACAAGGATTCTGATGTATTTGAACATATCTATGACTGTGACTTGCTGATCATTGATGATCTGGGAACAGAACTGCCGAATTCCTTCACTGTGTCCCAGCTGTTCATTTGTCTGAATGAACGTATATTAAGGCAGAAATCAACCATAATATCTACCAACCTTGCATTGGATGATATAAAAACAATTTACTCGGAACGGACGTTTTCACGTATCAGCAGTAATTATACAATTCTGCGTATTACCGGTGACGATATCCGTATCCAAAAAAAATTATTAAACCTGGGAGGTACTAATGATGTTACGCCGTAACGATCGTAATCTTGAGAATATACCGGTAGGAGCACTTGGACTGATCGCTCTTGACGGTTGTACAGAGATGGGAGCAAAGGTTAATGACTATCTCGTAAAATGGAGAAAAGAAGATGGACATGTTCATAAGAACGATGTTGCTTTCACAGGATATGAGAAAGACACATACTTAATCGATGCAAAAGTTCCACGTTTTGGTTCTGGTGAAGCCAAAGGTATCATCAACGAATCTGTTCGTGGTAAAGACCTTTATCTTATGGTCGATGTATGCAACTACAGCCTGACATATTCACTGACAGGAAATATTAATCATATGTCCCCTGACGATCATTATCAGAACTTGAAACGTATTATTGCAGCAGTAGGAGGAAAAGGACGTCGTATCAACGTCATTATGCCATTCTTATATGAAAGCCGTCAGCACAAGAGAAGCAGCCGTGAATCTCTGGACTGTGCACTTGCTCTTCAGGAGCTTGTCCGCATGGGTGTTGACAACATTATTACTTTTGATGCACACGATCCTCGTGTACAGAATGCGATCCCGTTAAATGGATTCGAGACAATCCGTCCGACTTACCAGTTCATCAAAGGTCTTCTCCGTACATTCAAAGATCTTCAGATCGACAGCGACCACATGATGGCGATCAGCCCGGACGAAGGTGCTACAGGACGTGCGATTTATCTTGCCAACGTACTGAACCTTGATATGGGTATGTTCTACAAACGCCGTGACTTCTCACGTGTAGTAGACGGACGTAACCCGATCGTTGCTCATGAGTTCCTTGGATCTTCTGTAGAAGGAAAAGATGTAATTATTCTGGATGATATGATTTCTTCCGGTGACAGTATGTTAGATGTTGCCCGCCAGTTAAAACAGCGCAAAGCAAAACGTATCTTCTGTGCTGCTACATTTGGTCTGTTCACAAATGGACTGGAGAAATTCGATCAGGCTTATGAAGAGGGTATCCTGGATGCCGTTCTGACAACCAACCTGATCTATCAGACACCGGAACTTCTGGAACGTCCATACTACATCAACTGCGACATGAGCAAATACATCGCACTTGTCATTGATACACTGAATCATGATGGTTCTATCAGCAGCATCCTGAATCCGATCGAACGAATCCAGAATGTTGTAACGAAGTATAAAAACGGTGAAGAGATCTAAGATTAGATATAAAAAATGCTGTCGGGAAATTCCCGGCAGCATTTTTATATCTGTGTATACTCATCCTCTATAAATCAATTAGCATCCTACAATTCTATCTTATGATAAGCAATTCCCGCTTCCTTCATCACCTGTTCTTCTCTCTTCTGGCAAGTGAACACAATTACCTGTTTCTTATGTGCTTTCAGCCATTTAAGTGTCTGCAGCATTCTCTCTTCATCGTAATATGCGAACGCATCGTCCAGAATTACCGGCATCTCTTCTTCACATAACAGTTCTCCCACCGCCATACGCAGTGCCAGATAGATCTGTTCTACCGTTCCACGGCTTACCTGTTCGATCTCTACCAGTTTATCATCGGTCACAAGTGATACATGAAGCTTTTCATCTGTGACGAGCTTTGTATATTTTCCATCGGTGATCTCACGGATGATTGCAGACGCCTTCTCATTCAGGTCTCTTTTTAGATATCCGCGCATTTCCCCGGACAGCTGCTCCAGATGATCCGCTGCCATCTGAACTGCCTGACGTTTCATCTCATATTCTCTGGATCGTTCATTGATCTCATCCAGTTCCGCAAGCTGTTCTCCAAGATTATCATACTGGATTCTTTTTTCCTTCAGTTCTGCTGTGATGTGCGCCTTTTCCCACCGCAGCTTCTCGATCGGAACTTTTTCTTCTTCCTGCGTGATCTCTTCCAGAATGATCTCCGGCTCGGTCTTTACCTGTTTCTTTCCGACTTTCATCCGGTTCCATATATACAGACCGAATGCAAGGAACAGCACTATCGCCACCAGATAATTCCACGGTTTCGAAAACAGTACCACCGCAACGATAATAACCAGAGCGAATATCAGAATTTCCATCGGATGAATCCTCCATTTTTCCGGACGGATCTCATCCATCACACCTTTTCCGTGCTCTTCTTCCTTCTGCCGTTCTTTCCGCCTTTCTTCTTCTTTTTCGATCCGGTACTCCAGTTCTTCCTCTATGCGATCCAGTTCCTCCTCCAGATGGTGGACATCACGCCAGACGAACGAGACTTCCTGCTCCAGTTTTTCACGCTTCTGCTGCTTTCTGGACATCTCCATGCGGATCTCGTTCTCCAGGATCTTCTTTCTTGCTTTCAGCTGTTCCAAAGCTCCGTTCAGATCAATCTCGCCATTCCCTGAAGTATAATAATTCGTTGCGTAATTCTTTAATTCCGCTGCCATGCTTTCGCCCATCTGTGCATTTCTCTGGCTCATGGAAACCGTATTATCATAGCGGTCTGCGTCCATCTCTCCAAGCAGCATCTGCAGATCTCCATCTTCTACAGAGAGAACCTCTCCATCTTCTATACAGACAAGCTCTGCCTTTTTGGAATATTTATCAAAATTTCTTTCAATACGGAAATGTTTCCCTCCGCTTGTAAATTTCAGCACTCCGGAATAATAATTGGGATTCTCCCATGGTTCATAGGTACTGAACGTATCATTCTGGGCCGCCCTTCCTCTTCCACGTTCGATTCCGAAGAGCATTCCTTTGATGAATGTATGGATCGTAGATTTTCCCGATTCATTTTCCCCGTGGATCAGGTTGATTCCCTCTTCCAGTTCCATCTGCCGGTCATGAAATTTTCCAAAGTTTTTTAACAATAATTCATTAATCTGCATCTTTCGGTTCTAGCCTCTTCTTGTCTCCATCAACGCCCGGACTCCCTCACAGAGTGCCTGGTACTCCAGACTGTCTGCAGGATACCCTTCCAGACTTTCGATGTATTGCCCAAGAATATTTCCTTTATTTTCATTTTTTAATTTTTCAAAATCATATGCAGGCTTTGTGTGGTCCGTAATCTCCACTACATTGCCATACGGATCCATGTGATCCAGTTCATACCAGATATCCGGATCCCTGTATCCGGTCAGTGTGATCTTGTACATGTGCTGCTTTCCCTGCTCTTCGATCAGGTCTGCGATTTTCTGCCTCAGCACATGACCGGTCACAGACTTATCCACTTTTACCTCACAGTGTCTGTATTCACGTAACGCATGCGGTACAAACCGGATCTGACAGCCTTTTCCGGTAATTCTTCCTTCGATATAACCGTGTGCGCCGGTATCTCCCACATCCGTCGGTTCCAGTGAACCTGCATATGCCATCCGGTTGTCCACCAGCACCTGTGGTTTGTGAATATGACCGAATGCCACATAATCATAACCAAGTGTCATGATCTGACTGCTCTTGATCGGAATATGTTTCTCATCTCCGCCATGTGCAAGCAAGATCTCGTATTTCTGCCTTCCTTCCGGGACTGCATGATCATAGACCGGCTCAGGGATTTCCCTGGAATAATAGCTGCATCCATAGACAGCCGTCTGGATCCGGTCAAGCTCCACACAGTCCATCTCCTGCGAACAGATCATGTGTACATGCGGTGCCCAGGTAAATGTCCTGTAATAAGAGTTTTTCTTGATATGATCGTGGTTGCCGGCAATCATGACCACCTCGGTATGTTCCAGCATTTCCAGTATGGAATTCATCTCTTTCAATTCTCTTAACAGCGGCTGTCTGTGAAACAGATCTCCGGCGATCAGCAAAAGATCTGTCTTCTTCTGGTTACAGATTGTTATGATATCACGAAAACTGTCCCAGAGTTCCTGTTCTCTATTTTGACTGTACGCGTTTCCCGCGTCCGGTTTTGCTCCTAAATGCAAGTCTGCGATGTGTATGAACTTCATCCTTGCTTCCTTCCTTCTGTTCTGTCTTTTCCTTCGATGGCAGTGTCACGACAAACTGCGTCCGGTTGTCATCGCTTTTTGCCAGAATTCTTCCCCCGTGCAGCTCCACGATCTGTTTGGCGATTGCAAGTCCCAGACCTGCCCCGCCGGTTCCCGTTGATCTGGAACCATCCACACGGTAGAATTTCTCGAATATCGTCTGAAGCATATCGCCCGGAATCTTATCCCCTGCATTGGTAAATGTAATCTCAATGTCTCCATCTTTCATCTTTGCTTCGATCCGGATCTCCGTATCTGCATAACAGTAAGCAATTGCATTTCTTAAGATATTATCGAATACTCTCGCAAGCTTGTCCGGATCTCCGTAGATCATCAGATCCTCTTCCACGTCCACTTCACAGGTCAGTTTCTTCTCCTGCAGGACTCCGTACAGCTCATCTGCAAGCTGCTCCAGCATCATCGTAAGATCGATCTCTACCGGTTCCAGTTCAATGTTCTGAAGATTGTATCTGGTGATGTCAAAGAATTCATTGATCAGTTCACCCAGCCGGATGGATTTTTCCAGTGCAATGTGTGTATATGCCTTCCGTTCTTCTTCCGGCATGTCCGGATGATCTTCCAGCATCGTAAGATATGCCACGATCGAGGTCAGCGGTGTCTTCAGGTCGTGTGCAAGAAAAAGCACCAGGTCATTTTTCTTCTTTTCACCTTCTGCAGCTTCCAGTTCCTGCCGCTTTAATGTTGCCTTGATCTCATTCAACCGGATCTCAATCGGCTTTAATTCCGTGATCAGATGGATCGGATCCGTGGATTCCGAGATGATATTTTCAATTCCATGATCGATCTGATCCAGATATTTTGTCATCTGGGAAAGTGCCACATAAAAAAACAGCGCAAAAAGGATCAGATAACCGACGATCATGAAAAATGTCTTGTTATCTCCGATCAGCTGCCAGTAAAGATGGACCGCCGTCTTTTCATTTACATTCAGAAATACCAGAACATCTACAAAAGTTCTGGCAAAACTGTCATTATAAATTCCATCGATCACGAATTTAAGCAGCACTCCTCCTACCAGTACGGTCAATGCTGTGATCAGCACCGTCTGCAGCAGGAGACTGAATTTTAATTTCCGATAATTATTCTTCAACCTTATAGCCCACTCCCCACACAGTCTTGATAAAATCAGACTTGCCTGTCGGTGCACTCATCTTCTCGCGGAGATGACGGATATGCACCATCACCGTGTTGTTACTGTTCTTATAGTATTTCTCATGCCATACTTTCTCGAATAATTCTTCCGAGCTTATGACCTTTCCCCGGTTCTCACAGAGAAGCCAGAGGATGTCGAACTCGATCGGGGTCAGTGTCAGCGGCACTTCATTGTATACACATTCGTGGGAAGTCCGGTTCAGAAGCAGTCCCCCGAAATCCAGGACATCGCCCTCTTCTTTCGTCCCTTCATTGTACTGTGTATATCTGCGAAGCTGTGCTTTTACCCTTGCTACTAATTCCAGCGGATTGAACGGCTTTGGAATATAATCATCCGCTCCCAGCGTAAGTCCAGTGATCTTATCCATATATTCCGTCTTCGCCGTCAGCATGATCACCGGAAATGTATACTTCTGCCGGATCTGCTTCAGGATCTGGAAACCGTCAATGTCCGGAAGCATGATATCCAGGATCGCGAGATCGATCTTCGTACTGTTGATACAGTCCAGCGCATCCTGCCCGTTGTAAAATTTGAATACTTTGTATTGGTCATTCTGGAGATAAAGCTCTACTACATCAGCGATTTCCTTTTCGTCATCTACTACTAATATATTCATACTGCCCTCCATTCTATATGGGGACGGGGGATTTCTAGAAATCCCCCGTCCCCATATACGTTTTTATATACGTTTTTCAAGTATCGTTATCCACATTATCCACAATTACAGTTCGCAGTTGTTGACAGTTCTTGGGAACGGAATTACGTCACGGATATTGCCCATTCCTGTCAGGTACATAACGCATCTCTCGAATCCAAGTCCGAATCCGGCATGTCTTGTAGAACCGTATTTACGAAGATCCATGTAGAACTTGTAGTCTTCTTCCTTCAGTCCCAGTTCATCCATTCTTGCTTTCAGCTTATCGTAGTCATCCTCTCTCTGGCTTCCTCCGATGATCTCACCGATTCCAGGTACCAGACAGTCTACTGCTGCAACTGTCTTGCCATCGTCATTCAGCTTCATGTAGAATGCTTTGATCTCCTTCGGATAGTCTGTTACGAATACCGGACGTTTGAAGACTTCTTCTGTCAGGTATCTTTCGTGCTCTGTCTGAAGATCTGTTCCCCATGTCACTTTGTATTCGAATTTATCATTGTGTTTCTCAAGAAGTTCTACAGCCTCTGTATATGTCACTCTTGCAAAATCAGAAGATACTACGTTGTGCAGTCTCTCCAGAAGTCCTTTGTCTACGAATGAATTGAAAAAGTTCATCTCTTCCGGTGCATTCTCCAGTACATAGTTGATAACATATTTTAACATTGCTTCTGCAACGAACATATCGTCATCCAGATCTGCAAATGCCATCTCAGGCTCGATCATCCAGAACTCTGCCGCATGACGTGTTGTGTTAGAGTTCTCTGCACGGAATGTCGGTCCGAATGTGTAAATGTTGCGGAATGCCTGTGCGTAAGTCTCACCATTTAACTGTCCGCTTACGGTAAGGCTTGTCTCTTTTCCGAAGAAATCTTTGGAATAATCTACACTTCCGTCTTCATTCTTCGGTACGTTATTCAGATCCATGGTTGTTACCTGGAACATCTCTCCTGCACCCTCACAGTCGCTTCCTGTGATCAGTGGTGTATGCACATATACGAATCCTCTCTCCTGGAAGAACTTGTGGATCGCATATGCTGTCAGGGAACGTACACGGAATACTGCCTGGAATGTATTTGTTCTAGGTCTTAAATGTGCAATTGTTCTCAGATATTCAAAGCTGTGACGCTTCTTCTGAAGCGGGTAATCCGGTGCCGATGCACCCTCTACTTCTACCGTGTCTGCCTGGATCTCAAATGGCTGCTTTGCCTGTGGTGTTGCTACCAGTGTACCTGTAACGATCACTGCAGCACCTACATTTAACTTGGAGATCTCTGCAAAGTTGTCCATCTTGTCGTGGTATACAACCTGTAAAGGCTCGAAGAATGTTCCGTCATTTACCACGATGAATCCAAATGCCTTGGATCCGCGGATACTTCTTACCCATCCTCCGATTGTTACTTTCTGATCCATGTATGAATCGCTGTTTTTATATAATTCTCTGATTGTTGTCAATTCCATACCAATGATTCTCCTTTTTAAAAACTCACATATATTCCTATTATACCATATCGCCCCGATTTATGTTATACTATATTTACTGAATTTACTGTCTTATACGATTTTCCATTCTGAAATTTCCATACATAAAGCTGACCACTGGCATCTTTTTGTACACACTGGTATACAGAAGACTGGCCACCGGCAATCTTTACGATGCATGGCAATCTATGAGCAGTAATAATTTATCATTCTCTTCCATATATCAGCTTCATAAGTCAGATGGAAGAAATATCAAAAGTTAGGAGATCATCATATGAAGAACTTACTAGTTGCACAATCCGGCGGACCAACTTCTGCGATCAACGCAACTCTTGCGGGAGTCGTTGAGAACGCCCTTTCCAGTCCGTCCGTAGACAAAATCTATGGATCAATCAACGGAATCCAGGGAGTATTAAATGAGAACCTGGTAGATCTTAAGACCAAGATCACAAATGTATCAGAACTGGACCTTCTTTGTCAGACCCCTGCTTCTGCACTCGGCTCCTGCCGTGTGAAATTAAAAGATCCTGCCGTATGTGCAGATGAATACGAGACGATCATCTCTGTTCTGAGAAAATACAACATTGACTGCTTTATCTACATCGGTGGAAATGACTCCATGGATACGGTAGACAAGCTTTCTAAATATCTGAACGACAAGGGAATCACAGATATCACTGTTGTCGGTGCTCCTAAGACCATCGACAATGACCTCTGCGGAACAGATCACTGTCCAGGTTTTGGTTCTGCCGCAAAATATATCGGAACTACATTTGCCGAGCTGGAGCGTGACTGCCACGTATACGCAACCAAAGCCGTAACAATCGTGGAAGTCATGGGACGTGACGCCGGATGGCTGACCGCCGCTTCCTGCCTCGCCCGTGCTAATGGCGCGAAAGGTCCTGACTTCATCTACCTCTGTGAAGTACCTTTCAGCATTGACACATTCCTGAAGGATGTGAAAGCAAAACTGGAAGAACAGGATGCAGTTATCATTGCTGTCAGCGAAGGTGTGAAGAACAAAGACGGCCGTTACATTTCCGAAGAAGTACAGAGCTCTGCTGTCGATTCCTTCGGTCACAGCTACATCGCCGGTGCCGCAAAGGTTCTGGAAGATGCTGTCAGAAATGAGATCGGATGCAAGGTACGTTCTATCGAGCTGAACCTGATGCAGCGCTGCGCCGCACATCTTGCAAGTGCTACGGACATCCAGGAATCCAGAATGCTCGGAAAGGCTGCCTGCCAGTATGCGCTTGAAGGTGCAACCGGTATGATGGCTGCTGTGATCCGTACTTCTGATAAGCCTTATGTCACGGAATTCAAAGCTCTTCCGGTATGCGATATTGCCAATGCGATCAAGAGTGTGCCTGCGGATTATATTAATGATGCGGGAAATGATGTGACGGAAAAGATGGTGGATTATCTGACGCCGTTGATTCAGGGAGAGATGAATACGGTGTATGAGAATGGGATTCCGAAATATATTTATTTGTATTAAATTGCTGTTGAATGCATGAAGCGACGGCTGCCCGGGCCTCCATAAAACTTAGGAACTCTTTCCTGTTCAGATTCCGTCGGCGGGAAAATCTAAAGGGACAAAATTCTGCTAAAAGCAGGCCTTCAAAATTTGAAACTCGGCATACGCCTCAAACAGTCAAATTTTGAAAACCTAACGCAGAATTTTGTCCCTTAAGATTTTCCAACACCTTCTCCATATTCACTGGAAAGAGTTCCTAAGTTTTATTCCGTGGGTATCGCATGCTGTAATTATTCAACAGCGGAACTGTAACCATTGTGGTACCGGAAGTGTATAAAAAACCGAGAAGTCAAAGCTTCCTCTACATCTTTCTATGTTTTTTACAAATCAGTAAACTTGTTTTTAATATATATAGAAATTCAAAACACCATATGATATACTGACAATGTTGCTGCCTCCATACTGGCAACAGGAAGGAGGTGAATTACATGGATTTTTTCGCTTCTCTTATTATCACTATTATGGGTGGTGTAATTTGCCATTACATCATCAAATGGCTGGACGGTGATATGTAGTCAGTAATGAGCCTGTGGACTTAAGCCCGCCACTAAAAAGGGAATAGAAAACCCCAGAGTTGCCGCTCTGGGGTTTTTGGTGTTAATAGTCAAATTACATGGACTATTCACTTCTCTTTGCCTATCGGCATTATATCATATGCACTTTAACAATACAATATGCAAATTTAATAGAAAGCACGAATAAAATAGGGATAGCCTTGCTTTTCTTACCTTTCCATGCTATACTATCACCCGTCACAAAGCCCACAAAAACAAGGTCGAACAGGGCTGACCGCCGCTTTCCGGCGTTAAATGAAGATCCGCTACGGCGCGTGTGTTCGTGACCTTCCACACGTAAAACAAAACTAAAGGAGAATTGAAAAATGAAAAACAAAAATCTTAGTTTCATGACCCAGGCAGCCATGATCGCTGCGATCTATGTGGTGCTGACTTACATCTTTGCACCATTTTCATTCGGAGAAGTACAGGTTCGTATCTCCGAGGCACTCACTATTTTACCAATATTTACACCAGCTGCTATTCCGGGACTCTTTGTCGGATGTCTGATCGGTAATATTCTGGGCGGTGCGATCCTTCCGGATATTGTATTTGGCAGTATTGCAACTCTGATCGGTGCATTTTTCACATGGAAACTGCGTGAGCAGAAGCCGGTTGTCGCAACACTTCCACCGATCATTTCGAATATCATCATCGTTCCGTTCGTACTTCGTTACGGTTATGGTGTGACACTTCCGATCCCGTTTATGATGCTGACAGTCGGAATTGGTGAGGTGATTTCCTGCACAGTTCTTGGTCTGATCGTGTATGGGGCATTGAAGAAATATAAGGGTACACTTTTCCATATGGCTTAATGTATATCCGAATAATATTCTACAGAGAATCTGTTATCGGCACCTGTGTTTGAACGCATAATAATCTACAGGACCTGCCACCGGCAGCTCCTTTCGAACGCATGGCGATTAAAAGAGCTGACATATAACCCGTTTCATAATGGTTATATGCCAGCTCTTTTTATTTTCCATACATCTATCCGATATACGTATTTCCGCTTCCGGACGTCATCTGATCCATCTCTTCATACTTCACGCTGTGTCTTATACTGTCATTCAGATCCTCGTACACAACATTCGTATCACTATATCCCACCAGAATAACAGCATTCTGTGAATCCAGCATCGCAATGACCGGTCTGTCCTGATTGATGATGTACAGGATCTCTTCTGTCGTACATCCGGTCAGGTCATAAGCGTCACCATCATTGATATCTTTTAGGATATCGATCGGCTTCTCCTGATTCTTCAGGCGGTCTTTGATCGTAGTTAATACGTCATCTTTCTCTGTGATCGAATACTGCAGGTTGCGGTTACCGCGCTCCCATACGTAATTCTGCGACGAATCAACCACCACTCCGTTATAATCATTTGCTTTCTTGATCGCATCCCCGGCCTTTGTATACACGCCCTGGATCTCACCATGTCCGTAGACATAATATTTCTCCGGCGCATCTTTGTCTGAAAATGTAATCGTCTGCGGTGTCTCGAACAGGATCTGTTTTGGTTTCAGCACTTTTGGCTCCTTATCTGATATACCATCATTGTATGCCAGTCTCACCTGTGTCTGCTTCAGATCTGTCGCATACGTCTCAAGTGCAATATTACTCTTCGTCTTCTGCTCGTTATTCGTAATATAATCCGGAGCTGTGGCAGTGTATGTGTCACCATCCTTAGATGCACGCTCCAGAGTGATCATATCTTCATCAAATGATGCATTCAGAATGTAAATGCCATCTGTCTGATATGTCTTGATCACTTTTCCCTTCTGATTCCGGATTTCCAGTTTGTACATTGGAACGGTTGCCTCTCCGGATACCGTATTTCCGATGTCTTCTGTTTTTGCAGTTCCATATACGAAATCACTTCTGACAAATCCCAACGGCCGGATACACTCTCCATCCCCGCATGTCACTTTCTGTTTCTTTCCTGTCTCTACATTCAGGATCGTTACTTTTGTTGCTGTTCCGAGATCTCCGTTTGCCTGATATGCGATCAGGCTTCCGTCTTCTGATACAACATACTGTTGTGCATCCAGACCTTTGACCAGTACCGTTTTCTCATCGTCTTCTATACTGTACTGATATAACGTACCGTCCACCATGGTGTAAAGCATATCTGTCTTCGCATCATAGTAAGACATTTCTCCCAGCTCACTTACCGCCTGTGCATAAGATTTATTGGTGGAGATAAATACTTTCTCCTCTACGGAATTTTTCTCTATATCGTAATAATATACAGCAACTCCGACTTCTCCCTCATGTTCACCGCGGTCCATATATCCTGACACAAGGAAAGTTGTATTGCCCTTCGCATCCACTTTCAGAAGCTTGATCTTATGATCCGATACCAGATTTCGCTCATCTGTATTTTCTGCATCGGCAAAACCGAATACCAGTGAGATTTCATCCGAATCTTTGTTATAATTCCACAGCTCATTTGCCTCTATAAAAGATACGATCGTACCGTCTTTATTCACCTTATATGACAAATTTGGAGATGCGATACCAAGGATAATCCCTTTTTCATTCAGTACTTTCTGTGTTGCGTCAAATATCTGATCCATTGTCCTGTCATAGTCCAGCAGGTATGTCTTCTGGGCATCTGCAATATATCTTACACGAAAGAATTCTTTCACCGCATAACGATCAGTCTCATTCTCTTCGCCTTTACAGCTTACCCGGTATTGCAGCTGTACCGACATACAGGTACTGTTCAGTTCCCGGATATTCCAGCGTTCTCCCTGCTCTACCTGCGGCTTTAAACTCCCCCATGTAACCTGCTCGTAGCTCGAATTGATCGTCACATGCTGAAGTGTCGTATTATCTGCATCATCTGTCGGCTCCAGTGCGGCACCAACTCCTGCGTTTTCTGCTTTTGCCAGTGCATTCTCGTGATAGTCACTGATATAATTCAGACATTGCGTAACATTTGCATCTTCATCGCTGACGATTCTGGTATAAAAATATACCGGATCAGCCCCGTTCCTGTTCAGCCGGATCTCCAGGATTCTTTCTTCATCCAGTACCTTATCGCCGCTCAGATCCAGATTGAAATTCTTTCCGGACTTTTTGATCTTCTTTGATTCCAGTTCTTCCGTTCCGTCCATTGTATAGACTTTGCAGTCTGCTCCCGTAATTTTATTGCCATATGCTTCCACATTCACATCCAGATTCTGATTTGCAACCGGCGTGATCGTATTATGCATAGATGACACATCCATACGTTTTGCATAACCCGTCAGTGTATTGATCTTATAATCTCCATAGGAGAACGAAATTTGTGGAAATGTTGCGGCTCCCATGTCGGCCGTCATATTGTCATTTCCTTTATTCGTCACGTAGCTGAATATAATGACAGCCACGATAAATACTGCAGACAGAACGCCCACATTAATCAAACGTTTCTTTATTGTTAATGTCATTTATACTCCCTCTTTATTCAGTTTTTCCCTTGTTTTCCGTCTTCCGACCGGTTTTCTTCTGGTTCGTTTTTTCTGAATCTGTTGGCTTCTGATCGGCTGACACCGGACCATATCCGTCTAACAGACGTCCCAGTGTCGGAGTTACCCTGAGTTCTGCTTCACATTTCCGGATGGATTCTTCAATCTTCTGCCGTCTTACAGATTCCTTCTGATCGGTTGTCTGCTTCCTTTTTACCGCACGGATCAGGATATTCTTCGGTGTATGCTCCATATCAATAAATTCCAGGATCTGTGCATCATACCCCTCACGCTCCAGATACTGTGCACGGAGTCCGTCCGTGATCAGTGCTGCCATACGTTCTTTTAAAAGTCCGTATTTTAGTACCGGCTCTAATACCTCATTCCTGATCTGACGGTTCAGCTCATGCTGGCAGCAAGGCACAGACAGGATCACTTTTGCTTCCCAGCCGACTGCTTTCGCCAGTGCATAGTCTGTCGCCGTATCGCAGGCATGTAAAGTCACCACCATATCTACTTTATTAACACCTGTATAATCGGCAATGTCACCTTCCAGGAATCTCAGCTTTTCATAGCCATATTTTTCACTCAGTTCATTACAATGACGGATCACATCTTTCTTCAGATCCAGTCCTATGATTCTTATGTCATATTCTTTCAATTCATGCAGATAATAATACATGGCAAATGTAAGATAAGACTTTCCACAGCCAAAATCCAGGATCGTAAGTTCTCTGCCCTTATCCAGTTCCGGCAGGATATCTTCGATAAATTCCAGGAAACGGTTGATCTGTCGGAACTTGTCAGACTTTGCATGTACGATCTTTCCATCCTGTGTCATAACACCAAGATCCATAAGAAACGGCACCGGAACGCCCTCTTCCAGCACATACTTTTTCTTACGGTCGTGGCTCATGTTGATCTGCTTTTTCTGGCCTTTTCTTAACTTGCTTTTTATCGTTACTTTTCCCTTTTTACTTACAAGGACTGTGTAATCTGCTCTCTGCGTCTCCATCTGCATCTGGCGCATATTTCCCATGTATTCAAGAAGTATCTCACAAGCTTTTTTCTCCTCCACATTCTCGTGAAATGCCTGATTATTCCGGAACGACTCGAGCTGAAAGTAAAGGACATCCTTTTTCAGGACTGGTCTTACTTTTACCTTCTGTACACCGCCTTTGTTCTTCGGGTTACTCAGCGTTGCTGATATAAAATCTATATTTAAATTTTCCTGTAATAATTTACTTAATTCATTCATAATATTATATTTTACTGTTTTTTAGACAAGAGCGCAAGTGGCATGACTGGCAATTTTACTAAGGGAGACGGGGGATTTTCAAAATGGAACATGGCGAAACGCAGTTTGGGATGGAGGATTTCCTGGAACCCTCCATCCCAAACTATGAAATCGGAAATTTTATTGTCACTTTAAACAAATCTCCATCCAGATATAATTCAAATGTTCCGCCCTGCATTTCTGTCAGCGACTGTGCGATTGACAGCCCCAGTCCGCTGCCTTCTGTACTTCTTGATACATCCCCGCGGATGAATCGTTCCGTCAGTTCATCGGCTGAGATATTTAACGGCTGTGCCGATATATTCTTCAGGCTGAAATATGCCATGCCGTCTTTCTTCTCAAGGTCTGCATAGACACGTGTCCCTTCCAGTGCATATTTTGCTGCATTATTATAAATGTTGGACAACACTCTCCACAGACGTCTTCCGTCCGCACGGATGATAACATTTTCCTCCGGAAGATTCATGACCTCCTGAAGATCCCTTGCCTTGAATTTTTCCTCGAATTCCCCGCTGGTCTGCTGGATCATCTCCACCAGGTTCAGATTCATGAATTCCAGTGTAATATTCCCGGAACTTACCTTCGAAGCCTCTACAACATCTTCCGTCAGTGTTTTAAGCCGCTGCGACTTCTGTTCCAACACTTCAATATATCTCTGGATCTTCGGGTCCTGCAGATTCTCCTGCTTTAACAACTCCACGTAATTGATAATAGACGTAAGCGGCGTCTTGATATCATGCGAGACATTTGTGATCAGATCTGTCTTAAGCCGCTCGCTCTTCATACTCTTTGCAAGTGCTGCTTCCAGTCCTTCTCCGATAGAATTCACTTTCTCTGCAATCTCTTTCTGCTCCGCCATCAATCCATTTACCGGAATCTGGTAATCTACTTCCCCGCCGGCGATCTTCTCGATTCCGGTCTTGATCTTTCCGGTTCCTTTCGCCTTCTGCACCATCCAGATAAATGCTGCCACATCAATTACCAGCAGAATGAATGCCCATGCCCAGGTAGTACTTCCGTCTGCGGCAAATACATATGTCAGCCAGTGAATTGCGAAAAATGCTGCAAATCCAATCATCGATTTCCACAGATACTGGATATTCTGGAACATTTCTTTCAGGAAGACCAGCAGCCACCTGAGCACACTGTTTTTCCATACGGTCTTCGCCTTTATTCTTCTTACCAGACTCAGATAACCGGTAAGGAATAAGGCACAGGTGTACAATGCTGCCAGACATCCAATCACTATTCCCGGCAGATACGACTCCATATTCTGCGTATAAATCGTCCCTTCAGTTGCACCCTGCCATGTAAATGTTCCGGCCTTTACTCCTACCAACATAATAACCGCCCAGAGCAGTATCACACCTGCAGCCGCCAGTTCCGTCTTGATATGATCAAACTTCACAAGATGCACTTCTTCATCTTCCGGAACTTTCCCTGCTCCGATCGTCAATAACACCAGAATTGCCAGATAGGATACTGCTGCCAGCATTCCCAGTATACCGGCCGCTTTCGCCCCGGATGCATACTGTGTAAATATCTGATTCTCCTCATAAAAATCATCTTTTACAGGATAATTCGTATCTACAACCGATGCATATATATAGTCCGATGCATCCACATAACCGTCTACGGTCGCCTGCCACTCCTGTGCCATCGACTCTCCTTTTCCGGCCTTTTCAATATTGCTTTCATAATCTGCAAGCTTCGGCTTTACGATCACATATTTTCCTGCTTTTCTTATTTTTTTCAGGCTTTCTTCATAATTATCATAATTCTGATATTTCTTCTTATTCGTGATGATCGTTCCATCATCCCGGTTCACATACAGATACGTAATATTTGTGTTTCCTTCCAGATACTGATTCTGATTTACCGCATAATTGTCAACATCCGAATAGATAATTTCGGCCACATTATTGATTATTCTGTAAGCATCATTCAGCCTGCCGTTCCATTCTTTGGAATTATTCACCAGCTGAAGCACCGTCTCTCCATTTACCGTCTTATAATCTCCAACGGTCTTTACACCGTCATAATTCCAGCAATTGATATAGGCAATCTTTCCATCGATATCCTGAAGTCCCCGGAATCTGGATTCTCCGTTACCGCTTTCCTGATATGCCCCCTGCTTCAGCTCATCCAGAATATCATCCGCCGAACTATTTCCGGTAATAACAAAGGACAGTTCTCCGTAATCAATCATCTGTTTGAAGTCTTTATAACGGAAATAATGATAAGTCCCATCCGAACGCTGACATACAATAATACCTTCCTGCTTATCCTTTTTATCCGAATCTGAACCATCATCCGTCATCGTTTCCGCGATTAATTTTCCCCAGGAATACAGATCTCCCAGACGGAATGACAGTCCGGTCTCATCCTTTCCTGTTATCTCACCGGTATCGTCATACTTTGCCACATCTACGATCTTATCCGGATCGTATTTTCCATCCGTATCATATAACGACTGATACCTGATCTCATCCAGGATATTATAATTGGCATTCGCCACAGAATTGGCAAATGCATTGCTTTCTTCGTAATGCTTCGCCGCATCCGCAGAAAACAGTTCCTGCGTCAGTATCGGATAACGTGTGGCCCATAGAAAACATAACACCCCGGCAGCTGCCAGTACATGTGCCGCCACCAGCAATAAGAGCTTCGCTCTGGGCTTCCGGTACCATTTCTTCATATATACTCCTTCCTAAAGCTTCTCTATCTTATATCCGACACCCCAGACCACCTTCAGATATCTCGGTTCTTTCGGATTGATCTCGATCTTCTCTCTGATATGACGGATATGTACCGCTACCGTATTGTCCACTCCGATAGCATCCTCATTCCAGATACTTTCATATATCTGATCGATAGAGAATACCTTCCCCTGATTTTTTACAAGTAATAATAAAATGTTATATTCGATCGGTGTCAGTTTGACCGGCTCCCCATCAACGGTAACCTCCTTCTGGTCATCATCGATTGTAAGTCCTCCAACCGTGTAAATAGCCTGATTACTTTTACCCACTGTGCTTCCAAGCTGTGTATATCTGCGGAGCTGTGACTTTACTCTCGCCGTCAGCTCCAGCGGATTGAACGGCTTTGTCATATAATCATCTGCACCTACATTCAGTCCCAGGATCTTATCGGCATCCTCGGATTTTGCCGACAGGATTATGATCGGCATATTCTTTTTCTCGCGGATCTTTAATGTTGCGCGGATTCCATCCAGCTTCGGCATCATCACATCAATGATCAGAAGATCCACATTCTCCTTATCCAGTATTTTCAAGGCTTCTTCTCCATCGTAAGCCTTTAACACTTTATATCCTTCCTGCGACAGATATATCTCTATCGCTTCTACGATTTCTTTATCATCATCACATACAAGTACGTTGTACATTCCTCATCACCTCCCTTATAATATACAAGAATATCAGCTAATTTTTAAGTCCTGGTCTCGTAAATTCTTAAGATATTATGAAATTGCGCTTTTTGTCGGTGGGAATAAAAAGTGCTAATAATTTGTCTAAAAATAATATACTTTATTTTTCCAGTCAATGTTTTCTATTATAATATAGACAGGTAACTTTTTTATTTTTTTAATTTCTGTATCGTTTCTTTCGGAACACGTAAAATTTTTTCAGAAAGAAGATGACGTATTATGCATGAACCAGAGATAGAGTATCTTATCCGCTCCCTTGGTATCGGCGCTACTTATCGTGGATATGCCTACTTGGTTTATGGTACGCGGCTTTGTCTGTCTGACGCAAACTATCTCCTTTTCGTCAGTAAGTATCTTTATCCAGACATCGCCCGTCATTATAATACTACCAGCTATAGTGTTGAGCGTAATATACGAACCGTTATCAAAGTTTGTTGGGAACATGGCAACAAACAACTACTGGAAAAAATCGCACTCCGCCCTCTTCAATTGAAACCAACCTCCGGTGAATTTTTTGATATTTTAACTGCACATCTGCAAAAATGTTCAGCAGCTCTCCCTCAATTATCTGCTGTTTAGAATCTGTTTCTGCCTTCTTCATTTTTAGTTAAGATTTTTTCGAATTCTTTTATGCTTTTAACATATTTTAGACATATTTTTTGTCTATACTATATATCAGATAGTTGATGAACAACAACTATCACCCCCTCATAAAGTAAAACACCGAAATCACTCTTCGGTGTACACTTTACTCTCATTCCTTTAGTAATTATAACAACAACAAAAAACTCTCCGTGATGGAGAGTTTTTTGTTGCTCTTTTTTCTGCAATTAGTCAGGCAGATATCTGCTTCGCTGCTTAATTTAGTTAGAATACTACAACCAGCAGCATCTTGAACTGCTCTTTTCCATGTACCGCATGTGGGTGCTTTGCAGGCATGACAATGGATTCGCCTTCATGTAATTCATACTTTTCCCCGTCGATCGTAATCTCTCCGACACCGTCCAGGCATGTCACAAATGCATCTCCGCCGGATTCATGTGTACTGATTTCTTCCCCTTTATCAAATGAGAACAACGTCACACTCAGTGCATCATTCTGTGCCAGAGTCTTGCTGACTACCTGTCCCTCCTGGTAAGCTACCTGCTCTTTTAATGTTAATACTTCTGCTTTACTGATATTTTTGATCATACTCATTTCTAACAATTCCTTTCTTAATTGTATTTTTTGTATTGTCATGGATTTTCCCAATAACATTCTGTCCGTATATCCTACTATAATACTTTTTTCTCCTCTAAAATGTGGTTTTAACAACAAAATACATATTTTTATAAATTGAACATACTTTTTTCACATTTCTTGATTATAATACTTTCAGATAGTTGGATAACAACTATCGCCCCCCTCATAAAGTAAACGGCCGCCGGGAGGAAACTCCGGGCGGTCCACTTTACCAATTATTTTCAATAATAATTTTTGCGGATGCTTTACGGCTCCGCTTTTTTTAATTGTTCATACCAGACAGCCGTCTGATCTTTATCCTTACTGTTCACAAAGATTGTATATTTTTTCGTCTGGATTTTTATGACTTCTGATTGTTCCAGCCATACATACATCCGGCAGGATCCGGTCTCACTTCCTTCGAACTTTCCAAGCAGCTGCTTTTCATCTGCCGAACCATTCGTCTTACTGAAATGCTCATCCGGAAGTCCATTTTCCAAAAGCTGTACCGACTGTAGATCTGACTTTTTAATCTCTGTATCCGTATACCCCGATGTAATCTCAAAACAGTCCCCCGCATCTGCCAGATGTACCGGAATAAAATCCATCCTCAGCATCATAATGCAGACCCAGATCAGCAGAATAACCGTTCCCGCCAAAACACCGACTGTCAGGTAAACTCCTACTGGTTTTCCCAGATTCGTTGTATAATTCATCCCGTTAAACCGGTCCTGTACGAACAGACGCGGATCATCCGGATTCGCATACCATCCATTGCGCCAGTAATAATCATCATCGATATACATCGGCGTCTTATCTTCCTGCAGGATTCTGTTCTTTGCTTTCCTCAAAGCAGTATACCCTGCAAGCATTCCCGCTACGATCAATACCATAACTCCTGAATAGATCACAACATCCAGATTAGATATCCAATGCGTCTTTACACTCGTATACAACAGATAAAGTCCTGCAATGGCATTACATATATTTGCCGCAAAGAACGCCCATGACCAGTACTTTTTCTCCATACGGTTGATCTTCTGGTTCACCTGCGAATCTTCGCTGTATACTTTCGTTCTTTCCCGCTGGAATATCCAGCCGCAGAATAAAAAGGTTGCCCATACTGCGATATTCGTTCCTTCAATAGCAGCGATTCCCTGAACATTTCTCAGTGCTATTCTGACATTCTCTGATAATAACGGTGCCAACAGTGCAAGTAACGGAATCACATGCATCCACAACGGAAGTGCTGCTCTTTTTCCGCCTGTTAAGAGTCTTGTATCCGTTGCCGTCATACAGCCGCCCTCTTCTGAACTCCAGCCATTTGCCACTTTCATATCATATAATCTTCTGTGATTACGGAAAATGAGATAGACGGCGCCTCCCATGATTTCGATCAGCCATATACACCACAGGATCATAAAGATTGAAAAATACCAGAAACACAACCCACAGATCAGTATTCCTGCGATTGTATTCCACAGATAGAATTTCTTCAACTTTTTCTTATAATCGTTGATAAATACAGTTACTGCCTCACTTCTGGCATACTGTTCTTCCATATGTATGCCTAAGATCATGCCTTCATAATACCGGGGCTTTCTGCCATACACTCCATAGGTAATTCCCACCATAAAAAGATCTACGAGTAAAAATACAATTGCCATACTCATTCTGCTGCCACCTCCATTCTTCCAAATGTCTGTCTGCAGTACTCAAGGAAATCCTTATAGCTCATCCCGCGGATTTTTGCTTCTGCGCTCAGAAGTTCCAGTTCTTCTTCTAACTTTTCCTGGAATTCTTCCTGTCTGTCTCCACCTTCGTATCCGGGAATGCAGATGACCGTTCCGCGTCTTCTGTCTGTTTCGATAAATCCTTCGGATTTTAACAGCTGATATGCTTTGCTTACCGTCATATTGTTGATTCCAAGATCTGCTGCCATCTGACGCACCGTTGGAAGCAGTTCCCCTTCTTCAAATTCACCTTTCCCGATTCCCATTACGATCTGATTGCGCAGCTGGAGATAGATCGGGATCTCGGATTTCATATTTATCTTAATAATCATAGGGTGTGGCTCCTTTCTTTATTTGTCGTTCACATCATCTTAGAAGCAAAGAGTAGTGTACATTGTTTCTCCTTATTTTGTATTATATACGCTAATACAAATAATACAATATGTTTTTATGATCTTCGAAAAATTTTTTACATCTACAGGACCTGCCACGGCTGCTTCTTCCGAACGCATGGCAATACAGAGAACTTGCCACAGGCTGCTTTTTCCGAACGCATGGCGATACAAAAAAAGCTCTGCGTTAGTTTTCCTCCGCAAAGCTTTTTCTACATTTCTCTTTTATTGATTTCTTTCCTCGATCCACGTCAGGATATCCTGATACACATTCTGACGGTCCACTTCATTCAAGATCTCATGACGGTCGCCTTCATACAGATGGATCGACACATCTTTGATCCCGGCGTTCTTATATTTCTCATATACCC
>JBNMJT010000009.1:0-35653 GCA_050873945.1 Dorea sp. | reverse complement strand
TATCTTAAGGTATAAAATTATGCGTTGGGGCTCTAAAATTTGCCTGTTTGAGCCGAATGGCGAGTTGCAAATTTTAGAGCCCCGTTTTTAGCATAATTTTATGCCTTTAGATATTCCCACCGATGGAACCTGAACAGGAACGAGTTTCTAACCTTTATTCCGGTCCGGGTAGCCAGTCTGATGAACTAAATAGAAAAAATCTATTGACATCATGAAGCAAAATGCTATAATTAAAACAAACATATGAATAACTGTTCATATATTCAATTAATCAAGCAACGAAAAAAGAAAGGAAGTATTTATCATGAAAAAAACTTACAAAATCGACGTAGACTGTGCAAACTGTGCAAATAAGATGGAGCAGGCAGCTAAGAACACGGACGGAGTAAAGGACGCAACTGTGAACTTTATGATGTTAAAGATGATCGTAGAATTTGAAGAAGGTGCAGATCCTAAGAAAGTAATGAAGGATGTGCAGAAGAACTGTAAAGTTGTAGAAGATGACTGTGAGATCTTTCTGTAAGAGAGAATGCCCATAAAGACGGGATTTACACAGTATTTTTTGAAGGAAAATGATTGTGAAGCGGCTTCATCAGGCAGGATGAAGAAGCGTTGAGAAGAGTGCAAGGAGAAAGGCTGGGGAAAGATATGACGAAAAGACAGAAAAAATCTCTGACCAGAATTGTTATCGCAGCGGTACTTATGATCATATTAAAGTTCCTGCCTGTAGAAGGGTGGCTGAAGTTCGTACTTTATATGGTACCGTATCTGGTTGTAGGATATGACATTTTACGGAAAGCGTTCAAAGGAATCCTGAATAAGCAGGTGTTCGATGAGAACTTTCTGATGGCAGTTGCTACGATAGGGGCAATTGCACTTGGTAATTATAAAGAAGGCGTATCGGTTATGCTGTTCTATCAGATCGGGGAATTATTCCAGAGTTATGCAGTTGGAAAGAGCCGCAGGAATATCAGTGATCTGATGGATATCCGCCCGGATTATGCCAATATTGAAAAAGACGGAGAGCTTGAACAGGTAGATCCGGATGAAGTGGAAGTCGGAACGGTCATTGTTGTTCAGCCTGGAGAAAAAGTCCCGATCGACGGTGTGATCGAAGAAGGAAGCAGTACATTGAATACCAGTGCACTGACCGGGGAAAGTGTTCCGAGAGAAGCGGCAGCCGGTGATGAAGTCATCAGTGGATGCATTAATCTGACTGGTCTTCTGAAGATCCGTACAACAAAAGAATTCGGAGAATCTACAGTATCCAAGATCCTGGATCTGGTAGAGAATTCAAGTTCCAAGAAATCAAGATCCGAGAATTTTATCTCCAAATTTGCCAGATACTACACACCGGCAGTCTGCTACGGTGCGCTTGCACTTGCGATATTACCGCCGCTGGTAAGAATGTTTGCGATGGGTATTTCGCCGGAATGGGGTGACTGGATCTACAGAGCACTGACATTCCTGGTTATCAGCTGTCCGTGTGCACTGGTGATCAGTATCCCGCTCAGCTTCTTTGCAGGAATTGGTGGAGCAAGTCATGAAGGTGTACTGGTAAAAGGATCGAACTATCTGGAGACGATGGCACAGACGAAATATGTGGTATTCGATAAGACAGGAACCATGACACAGGGTGTATTTGAGGTGAGCGGAGTTCACCACAATACGATGCCGGAAGAACAGTTATTAGAGTATGCAGCACTTGCGGAGTGTTCCTCTTCCCACCCGATCAGTAAGAGCCTTCAGAAAGCATATGGAAAACAGATCAACCGTGACCGCGTGACAGAGATTGAAGAACTGAGCGGCAAGGGTGTGACTGCAAAGGTTGACGGTATTCCGGTAGCAGCAGGTAATGCCAAACTTATGAAATATCTGAATGTGGAATACAGTGAATGTGAAGAAGTCGGTACGATCGTCCATGTTGCAGTAGACGGAAAATATGCAGGGCACATCCTGATCTCTGACAAATTGAAATCACATGCAAAAGAAGCAATCAGAGACCTGAAAAAAGCAGGTATCACGAAGACTGTTATGCTGACCGGTGACATGAAGCGTGTGGCAGATAAGGTTGCAGAAGAACTGGAAATCGGAGAAGTATACAGTGAGCTTCTTCCGGCAGATAAGGTTGCGAAGGTAGAGCAGCTTCTGAGTCAGAAATTAGAGAAAGAAAAGCTCGCATTTGTTGGAGATGGAATCAATGATGCGCCGGTATTGTCGAGAGCAGATATCGGAATTGCCATGGGAGCACTCGGATCAGACGCAGCGATTGAGGCAGCAGACGTTGTCCTGATGGATGATGATCCGAAGAAGATCGCAAAAGCAATCAAGATATCTAGAAAATGCATGCGTATCGTATATGAGAATATTTACTTTGCCCTTGGAATCAAGGCAATCTGCCTGATCCTGGGAGCGCTCGGAATTGCGAATATGTGGATGGCGATCTTCGCTGATGTCGGAGTTATGGTCATTGCCGTATTGAATGCGATCCGCGCATTATTTGTGAAAAACTTATAGAAAAGGCTGGTGGGCAGATGGCAAAATCAGAAGAAGGAATGGAAGTATGCGAATCATGTGAGGTACACGAGAATCTTCTGAAGATCGTAAATGAAAAGATGCCGGAAGAAACGGAATTATATGATCTTGCAGAATTATTCAAGGTATTCGGTGATTCGACCAGAATGCGTATCCTGTTCGTGTTGTTTGAAGCAGAGGTGTGCGTCTGCGATCTGGCAGAGGCACTGAATATGACACAGTCTGCAATCTCACATCAGCTCAGGATCCTGAAGCAGAACAAACTGGTCAAGAGCAGAAGAGAAGGAAAATCCGTGTTCTATTCACTGGCAGATGATCATGTGCGTACGATCGTAGACCAGGGAAGAGAGCATATTGAAGAAGATCTGTAGCATAAGAAGCTTATCTGAAAGAATACAAAGAGTTAAGATCAAAAAAGAAAATATATAGCATAATGAATTGTTATGTTAAAAAAGGGAAGCCTGTATCAGATGACAGAAAGTCTGGTGCAGGTTTTTTTGTAATGCCATGTGTTCGGAAGGAGCTTCCGGTGGCAGGTCCTGTAGATACCGAAGTATGCATCCAGAATTGTAGATGCATTAGACTAAAGTATGAAAACCAGTCTATTTACTGGAAAATTATCAGAAATTAATAAACAATAAAACAAAATGCGTTTAATATTACATTTTCTTATATTTGTATAAAAAAACCTAATATTTTCCATTGACAATTTAATAACCATCTCTTACACTATGGTTACAAGGTATTCATTTCTAATTAATTTCGATATTCGAATGGAGGTTTGAGTTATGGAACAGAAACAAGAAAAATTTAGTACCATAGGTTACATAGCCGCTGCGTTAGGTATGTGTATTGGTACTGGTAATGTATGGCGATTCCCACGAGTGTGTGCGGCAAACGGTGGTGGAGCATTTATCTTAGCATGGACGATTGCAATGCTGGTATTTGCAGTACCGCTCCTTTCCACAGAGATGGCATTCGGTAAAAAGACGAGACTTGGATGTATCGGTACTTTCCGTGATGCAGGTGGAAAGAAGTTTACATGGATGGGATTCTTTGTAGCAGCTGTCTGCTTCTTCCTGATGAGTTACTACTGTGTACTTCAGGGATATTGTATGAAATATGCTGTAAATTCATTTACTTCATTTAAAACGAATCTGACAACAGATACAACAGCGAAAATGTGGGCAGCGTTTACAGATTCACCGGCACAGGTTATTTTATTCCACGCAATCGGATTTGCAATTGCCTGCTTCATCGTTTATCAGGGAATTGCAGGTGGAATTGAAAAGTTCTGTAAGGTAGCGATCCCGGCATTGTTCATTATCCTTGTAGGATTAGCAATTTACGCAGTTACATTGAACGGATCAAGTCAGGGACTTCAGTATCTCTTCACAATTAAGAAGGAGTACATCTTAAGCCCGAATACATGGATCCAGGCATTCATCCAGGCAGCATGGAGCACCGGAGCCGGATGGGGATTCATTATTACATATGCGAACTACGTAGGAGGAGATGAAGACGTTCCGACAAGCTGTCTGATCATGGGACTTGGCGATAACCTCGGAGCAATCATTTCAGCACTGGTAGTTATTCCTGCAATCTGTGCACTTTCCGCTACACCGGAAGCAGCAAATGAAGCGCTCAGCCAGGGTAACTTCGGACTTACATTTATTTACATTTATCAGTTATTTACAACAATCCCAGGTGGAAGATTTATTTCCTTTATCTTCTTTGGATTACTTGCAATTGCAGCAATTACATCACTGTTCTCCATGATCGAGGTTGGAGTAAAATGTGTGGTTGACCTTGGACTGCCGCGTAAGAAAGCCGTTGTCAGTGTCTGCTTCGCAGGATTCTTAGTAGGATGCTTCTCATGTTGGTCACTGGCCAACATCGACAATCAGGACTGGGTATGGGGACTTGGACTTTTAGTAAGTGGTGCCTTTATCGCAATCCTCGCTTGGAAATACGGTGTGGAAAAATTACGTACACAGGAAGTCAATGCAAAAGGCGCAGATGTACATCTTCCGAAAGCATATTATACCGGATGTATGTATCTGATTCCTGTACTGGTAGTGATCATGGTGGTTTACTGGTTATTCCAGACAAAAGAGTGGTTCCCGGATACATGGCTGAACCCATTCATTATCCAGGATAATACGGGAACTGTATTACTTCAGTTCGGAGTAGTAATTATTGTAGGTATCGCACTTTCCAAGCTCTTCAATGCAAAGACTGCAAAGGGAGCTATGAAAGACGACGAAGTGGCAAAATAATAGAAAGAAGGTATGCGTTATGACGATGGATGCAATTATTATGATGATCATCACATTGGTTGGTTATATCGGCGGATTTAGTTATTTCATGGTACGGGTATTTAAAAAAGAAAGAAGTAAATCAAAAAAGTAGGTAAGTAATGGAGATCAGATAAGGGATAGTATAGTAAGTTAGACGACGTTCTGATTGAAATGAATACATAACCGAACAGGCCGGAGCCGGATTCTTGTCAGGAGTGACAGGATTCCGGCTCCGGTCTGTTATTTTGTCTTTCGATACCTTTTTTGAATATCAGGATAGATTTTATGAATTAGAGATGCGGATGCCGGTTTGTTATAGTAGAGTCAGAGAAAGAATTAAAACCGGAGAGAGAACAGAAAAATCCTGATATTAAAAAAGGGTATTGAAAGAGGTGAGAGACGATGGAAACAGAAAAATCCATAACATTTCCGCCGGTGGGGCAGAGGATCATCAAATCGGTGATTGCTGTAGCGCTGTGTTTTTGCATTTATTATATAAGAGGAAAAAGAGGAATCCCGTTCTATTCGGCACTGGCAGTTCTGCAGTGTATACAGCCTTACGACAAGAGTATGAAAGAAGTGGCGAAAAAAAGAACGATCGGGACATTCATCGGTGCGTTCTGGGGATTAGTGGTGATTCTGATCCTTAAGGCGGCAGAAGGAGACATCGGGAAGACGATTGAAGAATCATTTTTCAGATATATGCTGATTTCCGTATTTACCGGAGTGGTACTGTATTCGACGGTCGTGTGGAAATGTAAAAATGCTTCGTATTTTTCCTGCGTGGTGTTCCTGAGTATTACGGTGATGCATATATCGGATCATTCGCCTTTTATCTTTGTATTGAACCGTGTGATGGATACGTTGATTGGGATCGGAATCGCACTGGTGGTAAATTCGGCACATTTCCCAAGAGAAAAGAAGACGGACGTACTGTTTGTGTCCGGTGTGGATGACACGATATTGGACAGCAGGAAAAGCCTGACGCCGTACAGCAAAGTAGAATTGAACCGTGTGATCGCAGATGGAGCAAAGTTCACTGTATCGACAATACGGACACCGGCTTCGGTCAGAGAGGCGATGGAAGGGGTACAGCTGAATATGCCGGTGATCGCGATGGACGGTTCGGTGCTCTATGATATGAAGGAAGGGGAGTATCTGATGAAGTATCAGATGTCCCATATGCAGGCAGAGCGGATGCAGAATTATATCCGTCAGAACGGATGCCGCTGTTTTGTGAATACGGTGGTGGAGAATCTTCTGGTAATTTATTACAGTGAGCTTATCAATGAAGCAGAGAACGGAATCTATGCTTCAAAAAAGAAATCGCCGTATAGAAATTATGTAAGACACCAGGATCCGGTGTGTGATAATGTGGTATATCTGTTCGTGATTGATGAAAAGAAGCGAATTGTTTCCTTATATGAGAAGCTTAGGAAAGAACCGTGGGCATCGGAATACCGGATCGTGATCGCAGATTCGGAAAATTATCCGGGATATGCACATCTGAAAATCTATCAGAAAGATGCGACCAGAGAACATATGCTGGCCAATCTGAAGGCACTGACGGGACTGGATAAGACGGTGACATTTGGAAGCATCCGGGATAAGTACGACGTATGGATCGGGGATGCGGACAGGAATGTGATGGTGAAGGAACTGAAGCGGCGGTATGAGCCGGTGAAAAGATGGGGGAAGAGATGGCTCAGATGAGAACAGAAGAATAAAAGATTCATCTTGTTATAAAATGAGGAAGAATTCATGAGAAAAGGTAAATTCTTGTGGATTCTTCCTTTCTTTATGCCGTATAATAATGACATAGCATGGAATAATATCATGGAAATCTATTTCTGGTTGTGATGAATTATAACCAGAAGACGAAAGAACATGAATGTATTATAGAAGAATATACAAAGATATAGTGTTTGCTACAGAATTGCTACAGAAATAGAAGAAAACAGGAACAGTATTATGATAGAACAATATTTAAAAGGTCTGAAAGTACCGAAAGATGAATTGACCGCAATTGAAAGAAATAAACTTTTGAGTGAAGGAAAAGAAGTAGACCGGATCAGTTGTGCAGTTGATTCCGGAGAGACACTTGCACCGCTCATAGGCTGTACATTAAAGGAATATTATTTTTCTTCAGAAAAAATGTGTCAGCTGGAAGAATACATATATGAGAAGTTTCACTCCGATGGAGCCGGCGTGTCGACATCTCTTCGGGGGATGGCCGAGGCGATGGGATCAAAAATAAAATATTCCGATTATAATATTTCGCAGTTGGAAAAACCTGCAATTGACAGCTGGGATGAAGTGGATAAGTTGAGACTGGTTGATGTAGACAAAGACGGACGCCTTCCGATTATATTAGATGGACTTCGGAGGGTAAAAGGAAAGCTGGGAAAGGAAGTCCCGGTCAGCGGAACTGTGACCGGTCCGTTTACGGTAGCGGCAATGGTTGTCGGTACCGAGAATTTGTTGAAAGGGATGATAAAGCATCCGGACAAAGTATTGCAGTTGATGGAGATTATTACGGAAAATAATAACCGGTATATCCAGAGAATGCTGGATATGGAGATTGGGATTGGATTCGCAGATCCGGTAAGTTCAACATCACTGCTGCGTGTAAAACAGTATGAAAAATTTTCACTTCCATTTTTTCAGAAAAACGTAGATTTTATCAAGAAGCAGGGCGGAGGCTGCGGTTTACATATATGCGGCACAAGCAGAAAGCTATGGGAAGATTTGAACCATACGGGAATTGGCTGTTTTGGACTTGATAATGTGGAGGATCTGGAAGAAGCAAAGAAGGTTCTTGGTCCGCATATGGCAATTCAGGGAAATGTGCCGCCGGTCGAAGTGATGAGACTCGGAACACCTTATGATGTATTAAGAGCAGGAAGAGAATGTATCCGGAAAGCATATGATGCGCCGAATGGATTCACATTGACATCCGGCTGTCAGACTCCGATGGATACACCGGAAGAAAACCTGACGGCATTGATGGATGCGGCCAGAATATTTGGCAGATATCCGATAGATGAAGAATTATTAATGATGGAAGATTAGAAGTAAAGAATGAGAGAGAGGTAAAATCAGCCGGAGTATGTATACGGCTGATTTTTTTCATCGCCATGCGTTCGGAAGAAGCTGCCAGTGGCAGGTTCTGTAGATGCCAAAGTATGCAAAAGAAGCTGCCGGTGGCAAGTTCTCTGTATCACCATGCGTTCGTAGGGAGCTGCAAGTGGCAAGTCCTGGAGATTGCCATGTATTTGAAAAAACTGCATAAAGCAGTGACAGATGAAAATATATATCAAGACCGCATACATCTCTTGACATATATAGTAATAAGACATATAATACATATACCCCGTAAGGGTATAAAAGACGGAGGGAGAAAGTATATGGCAGACAAAAATGAAAATAAAATTGAAAAAGAATGCTGTTGTCACGCATCCAAGCACCGTACAGATAAAGAATACAAAGATCTGATGAACCGTTTAAGCCGGATTGAAGGTCAGGTACGCGGCATCAAAGGGATGCTGGAAAAGGATGCCTATTGTCCGGAGATTCTGGTACAGGTATCAGCGGTGAACGCGGCACTGAACAGCTTTAATAAAGTATTACTGGCGAATCACATCCGTACCTGCGTGGCAGAGGACATCCGGGACGGGAAAGATGAGACGATTGATGAGCTGGTAAAGGTGTTACAGAAGCTGATGAGATAAGTAAGAAGATATAACAGTATCTGAAAAATATGCGAAGTTTATAGATGTATAGTTTGATCAGAGAATATTTTCTGAGTTTACTATAAAGAAATAAGAAAAATAATGATGACAGGAGGGAACAGACAACAATGGAACAATATATAGTAACCGGTATGAGCTGCGCAGCCTGCAGCAGCAGAGTTGAAAAAGCAGTTTCGAAGGTACCGGGTGTAACATCCTGCTCGGTAAGTCTCCTTACGAACTCCATGGGAGTAGAAGGAACTGCAAGTGAACAGGAGATTATCAAGGCAGTCACAGATGCCGGATACGGAGCATCCAAGAAAGGTGAAGGCGCGGCAAAGACACAGTCACAAGCAGCGTCCGCCGGAGAAGATATGTTAAAAGACAGAGAGACACCGGTATTAAAGAGACGTCTGATCGCATCACTTGGATTCCTGATTGTCCTGATGTATTTCTCCATGGGACATATGATGTGGGGATGGCCGGTTCCGGGATTCATGAAAGATAATCATGTAATGATGGGATTATTACAGATGCTTCTGACGATCGCAGTTATGGTGATCAACCAGAAGTTCTTCATCAGTGGATTCAAAGGACTGATCCACAGGGCACCGAATATGGATACACTGGTAGCACTGGGATCTGGAGCATCCTTTGTATACAGTACGTATGCACTCTTTGCCATGACGGATGCTCAGGTGCGTGGAGATATGGATGCAGTGATGTCTTATATGCATGAATTTTACTTTGAATCGGCAGCCATGATCCTGGCGCTGATCACAGTCGGTAAGATGTTAGAAGCAAGATCCAAGGGAAAGACAACGGACGCATTAAAAGGACTGATGAAGCTTGCACCGAAGACTGCAGTTGTAGTCCGTGGCGGGAAAGAAGTACAGGTATTGATCGAACAGGTACAAAAAGGAGATATCTTTGTCGTAAAACCGGGCGAAAATATTCCGGTAGACGGAGAGGTTATAGAAGGCAACAGCGCAGTCAATGAATCTGCACTGACTGGTGAAAGTATCCCGGTAGACAAGACCGCCGGCGATAAAGTATCAGCCGCAACTGTGAACCAGTCCGGATATCTGAAGTGCCGTGCAACCAGAGTCGGTGAGGATACGACACTTTCACAGATCATCCAGATGGTAAGTGATGCAGCCGCAACAAAAGCACCGATCGCGAAGATTGCAGACCGTGTATCGGGAGTATTCGTACCGACGGTTATCACGATTGCAGTGATTACAACGATCGTATGGCTGATCGCAGGACAGAGCATTGGATTCGCATTATCCAGAGGAATTGCAGTTCTGGTTATCAGCTGCCCGTGCGCGCTTGGACTTGCAACACCGGTTGCGATCATGGTCGGAAATGGAATGGGAGCCAAGCATGGTATCATGTTCAAGACAGCCGTATCGCTGGAAGAGACCGGTAAGATGGAGATCGTAGCACTTGATAAGACAGGAACCATCACAAGCGGAGAGCCGAAAGTAACAGATATCATTCCGGCAGCAGGAGTGACAGAAGAAACATTATTAAAATATGCGTATGCACTGGAAAATAAGAGTGAACATCCGCTTGCAAGAGCGATCCTTGAAAAGGCAGCAGAAGAACAGGCTGTAATTGAAGAAGTTACAGAGTTCCAGGCACTTCCGGGTAACGGACTGACAGCAGTGTTAAACGGTCATACGTTATATGGAGGAAATCATACATTTATCAGCACAAAGGTAAATGTAGATACAGATATTCAGAAACAGGCAGAACAACTTGCTGAAGAAGGTAAGACACCATTATTCTTCGGAAATGAAGATCATTTACTTGGAGTCATCGCAGTAGCGGATGTCATCAAAGAAGACAGTCCGCAGGCAATCAAAGAACTTCAGAACATGGGAATCCATGTAGTTATGCTGACCGGAGATAACGAACGTACCGCAAAAGCCATCGGAAAACAGGCCGGAGTTGATGAAGTTATCGCAGGTGTACTTCCGGAGGGAAAAGAGCAGGTCATCCGCAAACTGAAGACAAAGGGAAAAGTTGCGATGGTCGGAGACGGTATCAACGATGCACCGGCACTGACAAGAGCCGATATGGGTATTGCTATCGGAGCTGGAACAGATGTTGCGATTGATGCGGCTGACGTTGTGCTGATGAAGAGCCGCTTAAGTGATGTACCGGCCGCTATCCGCATGAGCCGTGCAGCACTTCGGAATATCCATGAGAACCTGTTCTGGGCATTCTTCTATAATGTGATCGGAATCCCGCTCGCAGCCGGCGTATGGTATCCGTTATTCGGATGGAAACTGAACCCGATGTTTGGTGCGGCAGCCATGAGCTTATCAAGCTTCTGTGTCGTATCGAATGCATTGAGACTGAATCTTTTTAAGATGTATGATGCATCTAAAGATAAAAAATTAAAAGCCAAAAAAGAAAAGAAGGTATCCAAGAAGGAGGATAAGACAATGAAAAAAGTAATGCATATTGAGGGAATGATGTGTGGACACTGTGAGGCAACTGTGAAGAAAGCACTGGAAGCACTTCCACAGGTAGACGAAGCAGTCGTAAGCCACGAGGCTGGAACAGCAGAAGTAACATTAAATGCAGAGATAGCGGATGATGTGCTGAAGAAGACAGTAGAGGATAAGGATTATACTGTGACATCTGTTGCATAAGAAGAAGCAGAGGTGTGTATCATGTACGCATGACGTGGAATCAGCAGCAAGAATGTCAGAATATTTTTAAAGTATAGAAAGAAGTCATTTTTAACTACAGTGTTGGTTAAGAATGACTTCTTTTATACATACCAAAGTATGCAAGAGAAGTTGCCGGTGGCAAGTTCTCGCATTATAATCCTATGATTTCTTGTATACAGAGTATACTTTTTATTTGAACCGGCAAAAGAACACTGCTATACTTATTATAAGTATCATAATGAGGAAGGAACGAAAGTTAATGAGAAAGAATGGAATGCTAATGCCGGTCTCAGCACTTCCGGGGGCATATGGAATCGGGTGTTTTTCAAAAGAAGCGTATGAATTTGTAGATATATTAAAAGAAGCAGGACAGAAGTTATGGCAGATCCTGCCGCTTGGACAGACAGGATACGGAGATTCCCCGTATCAGTCATTCTCCACATTTGCGGGAAATCCATATTTTATCGATCTGGAGACATTGATCGAAGATGAACTTCTGACAAAAGAAGAATGCGATGCTGCTGATTTCGGAGACGATGAAGAAGCAATCGATTATGAAAAAATGTATTATGCAAGATTCAAAGTATTAAAACTTGCATATGCGAGAGCAAAAAAGAGCGGACTGACAGAAAGTAAGGCTTATCAGACTTATCTGGAAGAAGAAAACGCATGGCTTGCAGATTATGCATTGTACATGGCAGTAAAAGACTCGTTTGATGGAAAAAGCTGGGATCAGTGGGACGAAGATATCCGGCTGCGTAAGGCTGATGCGATTGCAGCATATCAGAAGAAGTTAAGTTCAGAGATAGAATTCTATGAATTCCTTCAGTATCTGTTTGCGGGACAGTGGGAAGGCCTGAAAAAATATGCCAATGAACAGGGAATTGAGATTATCGGAGATATTCCAATCTATGTAGCATTTGACAGTGCAGATACCTGGGCGAATCCGAAGTTGTTCCAGTTGGATGAAGAGAATCTCCCGGTTGCAGTGGCAGGATGCCCGCCGGATGCATTCTCGGCAACCGGGCAGCTGTGGGGCAATCCGTTATATGCATGGGATTATCATAAGAAGACCGGATATGACTGGTGGATGAAGCGTGTGGCACACTGCTTTAAACTTTATGATGTCATCCGTATTGATCATTTCCGTGGGTTTGATGAATATTATGCGATTCCGTATGGAGATAAGACAGCAGAGAACGGAGAATGGATGCCGGGACCGGGTATGGATCTGTTCCGCACGATGAAGGAAAAACTGGGTGATCTTCCGATCATAGCAGAAGATCTTGGATTCCTGACAGACACTGTCAGAAAATTATTAAAAGACAGCGGCTATCCGGGAATGAAGGTATTAGAATTTGCATTTGTGGCAGGAGAGGACAGTGACTACCTTCCACATAATTACAATAAAAACTGTGTAGTATATACAGGAACCCACGACAATGATACTCTTCAGGGATGGTATCAGACACTTTCAGACGAAGACAAAGAGATGACGAAAGAATACCTGAATAATCCATACACTCCTGATGATGAAGTACACTGGGATTTCATAAGTCTGGCGATGAGAAGTGTTGCAGATACATGTATCATTCCGGTGCAGGATTTCCTGGGACTTGGTAATGCAGCGAGAATCAACATGCCGTCTACACTTGGTGGTAATTGGATGTGGAGGATGAAAAAAGGCGCATTCACAGATGAATTAGTGAAGAAGATCAGAAAAATGACAGAAGTCTGTGCGAGATAATAAAAATTTTTTTGAACACTGCATAGACTAAAACAGCAGATAAAAATAAACGGACAATATATTTTATAAGGTGAGTTTAGATGAAATAAATGACAGCCTGAATGGATATATTGCCCGTTTTTTTGCTTTACTCTGTCATGCATTCGGGAAAAATTGCTCAGACAGGGAAGAAAATATGTAAGTGGCAGTATCTGACTGGAGAAAAGTTCTGTTTCTATAAAAAAGTATATTTTTTTGCATGCAAAGTATGATTTTTATTATAAAAGATATGATTTTTGATAATGAAAAAGTATAAAAAATCATAAAATGAAGCTGTAATATGTTAAGATGATATCAGTGAAGGGTATGGAGAGTGTTATGGAATTATTAAAACTTGTGATCGTAGATGATGAGCCGATTCTATTAGAAGGATTAGTAAAAACATATGACTGGAAGAGCATGGGATATGAAGTAGTCGGATCTGCGCAGAGTGGGGAACAGGCGATAAAAGTGATCCGTGAAACGAGACCGCATGTCGTGTTGACAGATATACGTATGAAACAGATATCAGGGCTCATGGTAATGGAAGAGATCAAAAAAGAGCAGATAGAGTGTCAGTTTGTAGTACTGAGTGCATACAGAGATTTTGAATATGCAAAACAGGCATGTGATCTCGGGGCATTTGCATATCTTCTGAAGCCGATTGAAGATGAGAAACTGCAGGAGACCATGAAGAGTGTCGGTAAGATCTGTCAGGATCAGATCAGAAATGAAGAAAAATTCGACAGCTGGGAAAAATTATTAAAAAAAGACGGGGATGGATTTTTGCAGGTGATCGTCCAGAAGTATGTGCAAAACCGTTTGCCGGAGGAAAAAGTAGATGAGGTATTCCAGACACTGCAGGATGTAATGAAGGATGGGGACCGTTTCATTACCGTGTATGCAGATCTGGATCTGGCATATAAGATTACGAATACGCTGGAATATGAAGCTGCCAGATTTTCTATGATTCAGATGATGGAAGAAAAAATTGAAAGAAAGTATACCTGCTGGAAATTCGAAAGCGAAGAAGGACACTATACATTTATTATAAGAACACAGGAAAATGCGGCAGTACATGAGCTGAAAGAACTGATAGAAGAGGTCAAGAAAGAAGAGAACAGACCGCTGATCGCAGCAATCTCCAAACCTTATAAAGGAATCCGGGGAATCCGCAGAAGTTTTGAAGAAGCACAGAAGCTTTTCGCGATTGCCAATGCATCCGGGGCAGGGGTATTTACCATACCGGAGTCAGTGGAGGAAAATGATGAAAAACCGTATCCTGCAGAGGCGGAGATGATGGTTGTCAACAGCGTGCGGAAAAATGATGCAATGCAGTTAAAACAGGCATTTGTACATTTCATCTATCAGCTTCCACACAAAGAAGAGCTGCAGTGCCAGTATATGCATAAAGTGATGGTAAAGACAGAATTCATGTTGAAAGACAGTTACGGCATGGATGAAGAACTGAATAAGCAGTTTGCAAGCTACTATTCGAATATGCGGAATCTGAAGGCGGCCAAAGCAGTAGATGTCTGCTACAAGATCCTTGGAACAGCAGTAGAAAAAAGAGTAGAGAATGCGGAGAAAGATGAAAATAAGAGTTCGAAGGAATATATTGCCGCAGCAGTGGCATACATAGATGAACATCTGGATGATGAAGAGCTTTCGATTGTGTCGGTTGCGACACATGTATATCTGAATCCGGTGTATTTTGGCCGGGTGTTTAAGAACACATTCCAGATGACGTTTAAGAAGTATCTGTTACAGAGAAGGATGGAACTGGCAAAAAGACTTCTCGAAGACGGAAGGACCAGTATCGGTAATATCTGCGAACAGGTCGGAATCAGCAATCCATCCTATTTTTCACATTTGTTTAAAGAATATACCGGACAGCTTCCGAGAGATTATAAAAGGGAATACGAAGTATGAAAAAATACAGAATGTCAGGTATCCAGAAAAAATACCTGAGATATATAAGCAGCATTCTGATACTGGCACTGGTGTTATCAAGTATCGGTGTCTGGATCTATGTCAAAAAGAATATGACAGGCGTTATTGTGGATAAATATGAATTCATGAATGAGAAGATGGGGATATCTCTGGACAGCCTTTACCGGAAGAGTGATACAGTAACGGCAGAGATCATCCTGGATGATAACGTACAGAAAAGCCTGAAGAACCGTGGACTGCAGGAAGTGGAAAAGAATACATTGAGTAAATATTTTGCATACATAGATCTGAATAATGTATCGGATTACTGCTATGTAGATAATAAGCAAAATGTATATGCAAAGTCATATTCACAGATTTCATATGAAGATTTCAAAAACAGCGGGATGCAGGAAAAGCTTGGAGATGATTATGCAGAAACAAAATGGATCTGGACAAAAGACAAGTTATTCGGAACGGAGAAAGAGGCGTTGTTCATAGGAAGATATGTGAACAGTATGGATTATGCACATGAACCGGGAATGATATTTTTGAAAATGGATCAACAGTTTCTGGGTGATATCATCAGCAGAAATGAAAAAACGGCAAAAGATGTAGTGGTCGGAGTCGTAAACCCGGATGGAAATTTCTGCCTGCAGAAGAGTCCGAAAGATTTCCGGATGGATAAAGAAGACAGAGTCCGGATCAAAAATCTTGCAGCTTCGGAAAAATCCGGTGTGATCGCACAGGGAGAACGTGTAGAAGACGGAATCTTACAGGCATATCGGCAGAAAGATAGTGGAATGGTAATCTTTACCCTGGTGCCGGATACGATCCTGAATCAGGGAATGACCCAGATCCTGATTGTACTGATCGCAATCTATGTATTGGTTGGCGCGCTTGCATTTATCTATAGTCTGTATGCATCCAGAGTATTTACGAAACCGATCAAAGAGATCAGTGATGCGATGACAAGCTTTGACGGAACTGATTTTTCAAATACGATCCAGATTTATACGGACACGGAACTGGATAAGATCGGACATGCATACAATGAGATGCTGAATAATATCGAAGAATTCCAGAAAGAGATCAAAATACAGCAGAAAGAACTCCGGATCAGCGAAATGAATACACTGATCAGTCAGATCAATCCGCATTTCCTGTATAATACCCTGGACACGATATATATGCTTGCAAGGATCAATGGAGAGGAAAAAACGATGAAGATGATCCAGGCACTGTCGAAGTATCTGCGGTTGTCACTGAACAAAGGAAGAGATATTGTAACGGTAGAAGATGAACTTGAGAATGTCAAAAGTTATATGGAGATCCAGCAGATCCGTAATGAAAATCTGTTCCGTTACGAGATCGAATGTGAAGAAGATCTGAAGTCGCGGTGGATATTAAAGCTGATCTTGCAGCCGGTTGTGGAAAACGCAATTAAATACGGCTTTTGTGATATATTTGAAGGAGGAATGATCCGTATCAGGATTACGGAACAGGAAGGAAAACTGACTCTCAGCGTGTATAATAACGGAGTTCCGATGGAACAGGATATGGTGGAAAAATTAAACGGCCTGCCTGAAATACCAATATCACAAATGAAGCATAGTTTTGAAGATAAAAAGCATGGCTATGGTGTGATCAATATTATTACGAGACTAAGGTTGAAGTATGGGGAGGATGTGAAGTTTTTCTATGAAGCAGACAGGGAAGGAACGGTATGTATTATCCAAATCCCGGAAGATGGGAAAGAAAACGTTGAACTGTAAACGTCTGATCGCAGCGGCTATGGTTGTTCTGCTGACTGCAGGTCTTGCGGGCTGTGCCGGCGGAAAAAGGACACAGAAAAAGGAAACAGAAAAAGAAGTGAAAATCCCGATGATCCTTACTGTGGATCCAAGTACAGGGAATAAGAATGAAGAGGAAGTTGTAAGTCGGTTCAACAGAGCGTATAAAGGAAAATATTATATTGACGTAGACTGGGTGATGGAGACGGAAGAGGAATATCGGAAGAACCTGAAGCGTCTGAACGTAACCGATGATCTGCCGGCAGTGATCACAGATCTGCGTATGCTTCCGTCATTCTATCAGATGATGGTGAAGGAGAAAAGGATAGAAGATCTGACTTCTTATATTGATGATGATAAAGAATGGAAAGAGATGATAGAACCGACGGTTCTGGAATCCATATGTGAAGAAGATGGAAAGATATATCTGGGACCGATCAGTACAGCGGCATTCGCATGTTCCGGGGTGTTCTGGAACCAGGAATTATTCGAAAAAGCGGGAATTGCAGAATTTCCAAAGACATGGGATGAATTCTGGACATGTTGTGATAAGCTGCAGGCAGCAGGTATTACGCCTCTGGCACTTCATACAGAAGGAACGGCATGGGCACCGATGCTTCTGGCAACAGCTGAGGTTGCGGACAGTGAAAACGGTGCTGCATTTATGAAGCAGCTGTATCCGGATACTTATCAGAACGAAGCAGGACTGGAAATTGCCAGAACATTACAGAGACTGTTCCAATATACGACGGATGATGCCATGCATAATGATTTTGATGTATCTTATAATCATTTTATATCGGAAGAAACAGCAATGGTTCCCAATGGCTACTGGATGATCGATCAGATTCCAGATGAAATGCAGGGAAAGATCCGGTTTTCTGCTTTTCCGGGAAATAAACTGATCGGATCGCCGGAAACATTTGGATGGGCAGTTGTAGCATCTTATGACAAAAAGGTAAAAGAAGGAGCAATTGAATTCTTAAAATTCCGTACAAAACTAAATAAAGAACAGAAAGAAGAGCTGCTGAACAGCCGGAAACGAAATGAAGATCTGCTTCTTAATGATTATCTGAATGCATATACCGGCAATCCACAGATTGTACCGAACTATCAGGTGAAATGGAATTCTCTTTTACAGGAAGAGGTTCTGGGAGAATGCCTTCCGGACCTGATCAAAGGAAAGATGACTGCGGAAGAATTTACGCAGACCGAGGATGAAAGTATCAGGCAGTTCCAAGAAGAACAGTAACAGTTAAAATAAAAATATCCATGTAATTATATGCATGGGTATTTTTTTTTTAGAAGAAGTAAAGAAATTGTTAATGGTAAAAGCTTCCTTTTTGATAATATATCATCAGTAAAAAAGAGATATAAAAATGCAGATGAAATTCAGATTAAGATCTGTAAAAGTCGGAAATGGAGAACAGGGGAATGAAAGGAAAGCAACATGTCTGTCTACTGTTAGTTGTGACAATGGTGCTTGGTTCGGCATTGTCAGGTAATACAGTATCGGCAACAGAAGAAGATCAGAATTGTGACGCTAGTGTAACAATATCGGTAAGTGCAGATACAGAAAAAAGTGTGGATCAGGATACCTTACACAAAGTTCATATATCAGCAGAAAATGAGAACAATACAGAGGTATCGTTAAAATTATATCTGAAGAATGAGGACGGAAGTGCAGCAGAAGAAGTAGAATCCGTAGATTTACAGAAATCATTAAAAAATGCAGTTACTCTTAGTGATGGAAATCAGACTTCTTTAAGCGCAGAGTGGAAGACGGATAAAGACAATAACGATAAAGTTCGACATAAATATCTGCAGGCTGTAATGCCTGCAGACTCCTCCCTTGATTTTGATATGCAGCTTCAGTACAGAACAGATGAAAGTAATTATACAAAGAAAGTTCTGGTAGAGGCAAAGGCATTCGAGGGGGAACAGGAAGTAACAGAAGCTTCCGATGTGGAAGATGAAAGTAAAGAAAATGAAGCAGCGGTTGTCTGGGCGAATGAGCAGACAGCGGGAAGTACACAGAGTACAGAAGCGGCAGCGCAGAATGCGGTGAGTACAACGGCGAGCCTGGATGCTGATTGTGTGTATCTGGATCCGGAAGGGATGAATCTTGGAGGAACAGATTGGAAGAATCGGACAGTATGGCTGTTTGCGGATAACAGTGGATGGCAAAATAAATTTGTGAAAGGTACTTATGATTCTACGACCGGATATTATAAATGGGAGTCCGGAAAATGGGAGAATACAAACTGTGACTTTGCTTTTACGGTGAGTGATGACTGGAATACGATTAAGGCACAAGATTATTACCGTACAGAAATAGTGTCGGCTGTGAAGTTAAATCAGGCAGCAGGAAAAGTATTTACACAGAATGGAACAGCATCCCAAAAGATTGATAACCGGAATGTGTATGCAGTAAAAGAAAAGAGTGACTCGGTTGAGACACCGGAGCCGTCAGGAGATTATCTGGTGTATTTTGATGCGACATTGTCCAAGTTGTCATATGCAGGAACAACCACAGATAATTCGATCCCAAAGAATGGAAAGATAGGATATCATGCATGGAATGATACATCAGATACGGCAGATGGCGAATTACAGCAGACTGGAGATCATACAGAAGAGAATCATACCTGGTCGGATGTGTATGTAGCCAGTCTTAAGAAGAAATATACACATATATTGTTCTTTGGAGGAGAGAACATGTCAGGGGACTGTGCAGCGCAGACGGATGATCTGGTAATTCCGTGGGATACTGTTACAAATCCCTGCTTTTATGCTGATTCCAGTGACGATGCGATATACGGGGCGACCAAAAGAAGCGGATACTGGGACAGCGTTTATCAGATCAGAGATGCAGAACAAGGAAAGACTGGAAAAGATGTAGTAGATATTCAAAAAGGAACCTTTAAAAGAGATTCCGATACCCTGTATGTCAATTCCACATTTTATGATTACTATACGGATTATGAAATGAATGGAAATAACCGGGATGATTATGGCGGAGACAATAATCCATCGCAAAGAAACTGGGTAACATTCCGTCAGTTTAATCAGGCATTGAGTGACTATTATAGTAACAACAGTACGACAATACCAATTTATACGGGGCATTTCCAACCGGATTACAGTAACTGGGATTATCGTTTTTCTGCGATTGCGGACACATTAAATTTGTATGGATATGATAAGAGTAACCAGAACAAATTCATGTCAACAAACAATTCAACGTTAGATATCAAGGGTAATGGTGGAAAATATGCTTGTGCGGCACAGGGACTGGTTGCAGGACAGCTTAGTAATAATCAATTAATGACTTCTGATGCAAAGGCAGAGGAACCACATTTTAATGAAGCATTCTTAAAAGGTGAGAATAGTAAGAATACGGTACTTGGAGACGTTTACCACAATGTTTCCTTTCCGTTTAAAAAGAAAGATATAAAAAATAACGGTGTAAACTACTGGACGTTCGACAGTGCAGAGACAACGCTGGCTATGAAACAGGATAGTTCGACAAAGGCATATTATCTGTCGGATACCGGTAATCAGAACTGGTCTAAGAACGTGAACAGTTCAAGCTTATATGGAAAAGACGATGTATCCAATACATATGGTTTCTTCCCGTTTAACGAGACAAGCAAGGCAACATCGGCTAAGAATTATAACTATGGTTTTGGAACCAGAATGGATCTGACCTTTAAGCTGACAGATGACGGTACAGTTACAGATAAAAACGGAGAGAAAGTTCCGATAGAATTTGAATTTTCCGGTGATGATGATGTATGGGTATACATTGATGGAAAGCTTGCACTGGATGTAGGCGGAGCACATGGACGGGTAACAGGTACGCTTAATTTTAATGAAAAGACGGCGGAAGTAAGCGAGGTAAAAGCAAGTGCAGGATCTTCGAATTCCGGAAAAAAAGTAAGATCGAAATTTACATTATCAGGAAAGAATTCCGATGAACATACCCTGACGTTATTCTACATGGAACGTGGTATGTGGGAATCAAACATGAAGATCACATTCAACTTCCCGGATGAGAATGAATTTGCAGTGGAAAAGAAAGTAGATACAACGGCTGTAAACAAAGACATTTTCCCGGATTCCCTGTTTGACAATGCATCGGTGTTCCCATTTACAATCATGAATCAGGCAACACATTACGGAACCAAGGATGCAGATTCACAGAATGCAAAATCACCAAAGGTATATAATGACAAGTTTGACAACAGTACCTTGTCCAGAAGTGTGGTGCAGAATACATTTGAATATGCCGCTGAAAAAGAAGGGCAGTCTGATGTAGTTCACTGGAAAGCAAAACAAAATGATACAACCGGCAGTTATATAGATAAACGAGTGGGAATCATCGCTCCAGCAGGAGGCGGTACATTTGATGCATCGGATACGAACGCATTCCTGCAGTTCAAACTGTACTATGATTATCCGGATACACCGGCACTTGCCAATACGTATCTGGCATTAACAGATTCTGCGGGACATAAAATAGGTGGTTATCTGTCAGGCAAGACATATGGTATCAGTAATCTGACAGGAAAAAAATGGAATACGATAAAGGTTGATCTGAGTAAGCTGCAGGGAGAAGATGCATTTGATTATTCTGAGATTACAGGAATTCAGTTTAACTACAATTACGAACGTGACATTTACCTGGATGACTTTACATTCATTCCATCTGTTGTACTTACAGAACGGACCGGATTTGTTACGAAACAGAATGAAATCCCGGATTATGGATCTGCGGTAAGCGGTACATTAGAGTATCCAAAGGACGCACAATATACGATTTCCAAAAACGGAAGTTCAAAATCATACAGAATGGAAGGGGATGGAGCATTCGCATTGGCCGACGGTGAGACGGCAACGTTCCATGATCAGTTCCGGAGAGGAAGTTATATATCAGTAAAGGAAAACGTAGATTCCAATGTGTTCGATACCTCATGGACGTTGTATGAGAACGGAGAAGCAGTTGCCGGTATGAATAACGGAAGCACGGTTCAGAATACTGATCCGGCACCGTCTGTGAAAGGAGTAAAGGGCAGCAGTATCCGTGATGGACGAAAGGAAGTATACCAGGCGGGAACGGACAGCGAAGGACAGTCACTGGCGAACAGCGGTTATCCGAAAACAGACTGGGCAAAAGATAAGAATAAAGAAGATGATAAGGATACCATCGTATTCAGATCCTATCTGGATCCGGACAATACTACTTCTTCCACGAAGCTGAAAGCAGTATTTGTCAATAAAGTAAAGACTGGAAAGATCATCATTTATAAAAAGACGGCAGATGGTTCGGACCCATTGTCTGGTGATTATAGTTTCAAAGTAGAGTTCAAGAATATAGCGGGACTGTCACTGGAAAATGAAGCCATTGAAAAGACATATACCTGTAAAGCCGGGAAAAAGATTGAAATTGATGGGATTCCGGCAGGTACGGATTACCGTATCTCAGAGATTACACCAACAGATGGTTCCACGCTTGAAAGTGTAACGGTAACAGGAAAAAATAGCTTTGATGAAGGATATAATCCGGTAACAAAAGTCGTAGCCGGAAAAGTGATCGACTCAACAAAGACACCTGCCACAGAGATTACATTTAACAATACTTTAAAACCAACCCTGAACATTTCTCTGAAGAAAATATGGAGTAATATGACCGGGGTTACACTTCCGGATTCTATCCGGATCCAGTTACAGAGAAGCAGTGACGAAGGACAGACCTGGGAAAAAGTTGCCTATGAAGACAGAAATGATGGAACAGATAATACAATCATCACACTTCAGCCTGATTATGATGGTAACTGGAAATATACATTTGAAAATCTGGAACAATATGTGGATTACAGGGCAACGACGAGAATTCCGTATCAATACCGGGTTGTGGAAGTGGATAAAGATGGAAATGTGATCGAAGATGGTGGATATCTGAACGATATTTTCCGGGTAAATTACAGTGATGTGATCGACGGAGCTTCTGTCAGTACAGGATCCGGAGATGCGGCTGGGAAGACTAAGGACTATACGATCACGAATACATATGCTCCAAAGACCAATATTAAGATCAGAAAACAGGATGCTTCGAGCAGAAATCCACTGAACGGAGCAGAATTCAAATTAGAAAAGTTGAAAGAGGATGGTAACGGAACGTGGAACGTGGACGAAACATTCCAGGCGGTCACAAAGACAACAGTGGGGAAAGACAGCAGTGAGAAAGAACTTGGAGAAGCGTTGTTTGAAGGCCTGGCAGATGGAACCTACCGTCTGACCGAGATCAAAGCAGCCACCGATCATAGTCTGTTGAAAGATCCGGTCACGATCGTGATCAACAGAAATGGAAAGAGTCTGGTTGATAATAAAGAATGCGAGATTAAAGATAACACGATTACGATCACCATTTCCAACCAGTCAAAGTTCCATCTTCCGGCTACAGGAGGATACGGAAGATATCTGGTGATACTTGGAGGACTTGCTCTTGCGGGAGCGGTACTCTTAAGGCATAGATTGCAGAATCGTAGAAAGGAGGGCAAACACTCCGAATAACGACGAAAGCAATGAGAAAAATAAAAAGAAAAACGATATGAGGGAAGAAAGCGAGGAAATAAGACATGGGAAAATTTAGAAAAATGTTAGCCGGCATGCTGAGTGCGGCTATGGTCATGTCAACGATGACGGTGTCAGCGTTTGCGGCACAGGCAACAACACCGGCTACGATTGATACAACAAAAACAGGAAATATTACGATTCATAAGTATGAGTACAATGGAACCGGAGGAACAATTGGAACGGGATCTGAGTCAGATAGAGTACCTGAAGGAGCAAAGGCTTTGGAAGGCGCAGGATTTACCATTTACAAAGTTGCAGGTGTAGATGATCTGACCAATTATTACAGCAACAATCCGACAGATCTGCCATCGGTTGGAACATATACAGAAGATGGAAAAATCAAATCCGAATATGCAGATAAAAAAGTAGGAAACGAAGTTAAAACAGGAACAGATGGAATTGCAAAATTTGAAGATCTTGACCTTGGATTCTATGTTGTAGTAGAGACAACAACACCGGATAAAGTAACCACACCGGTTGCACCATTCCTGGTATCTGTACCAATGACAACATCAGATGGAGATAACTGGTTATATGATGTACATGTATATCCGAAGAATAAGACAACTTATGGTGGTGTAACACTCGAAAAACAGGGAAATACACAAGAAGTTAAGCTTGCAGGCATTACATTTGTACTTCAGAAAAAGAATGGAAGTACATGGACCAATGTTACAACAAAAGAAAGTGATGGAACAGATTTAAATCTTGTGACAGATAAAAATGGTCAGATTCATGTAGACGGTCTTTCTCAGGGAACATACAGATTCATCGAGACAGACCGTGGTGGTAATGACGGTTATATCATGGACGGAGCATCTACATATGAATTCGTTGTAGGTGCTGACGGAAAGATTACATATAACGGAAAGACAGATAATAATATTACAATCACTGTAAAGAATGAAAAGCCGGACCTGACAAAGGAAGTAAAAGACAGAACAAACGATAATTGGAAACAGGATTCTGATTATAATGTAGGTGATATGGTTCCATATAAAATTACAGTAAAGGTACCATCTAACATTACAAAATTAAAATACTTTACAGTAACTGATACACCAACCAATCTGGAAGATGATGTTAACACAGTAAAAGTAAAAGATGGAGATACAGAGATTGCAACTGATGCATATACAGTAGCTGCAACTGCAAACAAAGGATTCAGTGTAACATTTGATCCGACAAAAATGGCTGATTATGCAGGAAAAGAACTGGTTATCACATATAATGCAAAACTTCTGGATACAGCAAAGACAACAACAGATGGAAATCCGAATACAGCGAAATTAGAGTATTCGAATAAAATTCTTCCAGATACAGACGATGGATCGAATCCAAATAAACCTGGAGAACCAGGAAAAGATGCAATTGAGGACAATGCCATTGTATATACATTCAAATTAAACATCATCAAAAAAGCAAATAATGCAAATGGAAAAGCATTGGCAGGTGTTAAGTTTGATCTGTATAAGGAAGTAACAAAAGGAACAAATGGAGCAGCAACTGCAGAAGAAGTAAAAGCAGCTGGTCTGGATACAAGCAAAACATGGATGAAAATTGCATCAAATCTTACAACAGGATCAGATGGAACGATTTCAAAGTCAGGACTTGCAGATGGAACTTACTATCTGGTAGAGACAAAGACCGTTGATGGTTATAATCTGTTAAAAGCACCTGTAGAAGTAACGCTTCAGGTTGAGTATATAACGACAACAAAAGATGAATATTATGTTGATAAAAATGGTGTTAAGACATTAGTAAAACATGAAGTTACAAAGAAAGAATTCAAAGAAAACAGTAAAACTTCAGATGGAACACATCCAGAAACAATCATCAACAAAAAAGGCTTCCAGCTTCCAACCACAGGTGGTATGGGAACCATCCTGTTCTCCGTAGCAGGTGTGCTTGTGATGATCGCAGCAGCTTTCATCCTTCTGAAAGGAAGAAAAAAAGAAGCATAAGAAAACAGGCTGTTATGATAATTCCTAAAATATAAAACAACCGTAAGACATTGCCCATAGTAGTCTTGCTAACCACATGGCAGCAAAGAATGAATGGAGAGAACAGGGATACCTGTCCTCTCCTACGGTTGCATATACGGACTTTTGTCAGAGAACAGTGGATTGACAATATCAGAATTTCAATATTTATTTCATGCTACAGATACGAGAGGGGAGAAAATCTGCGATATGACATAAGGATTGAAGCAGGATTGAGGCAGGATTGAAGGAGGAGAGCAGGAATGAAAAAGATCAGAATCGTGTTCTGCATTCTGTTATTTCTCACAGGACTTGGAATCGCATCTTATCCATTTATCAGTAATGAGATTGCAAAGCGGCATTCCAGTCAGGTTGTGAAAGATTATGAGAAAAATGTGGAGAAGATGGATACCAAAAAAGTAGATGCGATGAAAGAAGCAGCGAAGAAATATAATGATCAGATTAGTAACGTGGTATCAACGGAAGATAACGGAGCGGATGACACGGATACCAGTTACGCAGATCTCTTGAATGTCGGTGAATCTCTGGGATATATTACGATTCCGAAGATTGATGTAAATCTGCCGATTTATAACGGTACAGATCAGGAGGTACTGTCAAAAGGAGTCGGGCATATGGAGCAGTCCTCCTATCCGCTTGGAGGGGCGAGTACCCATTGTGTACTGACCGGGCACAGAGGACTTCCAAGTGCGGTATTATTTACGGATCTGGATAAACTGGAAATCGGAGATGAATTCTACCTGCATGTACTGGATGAGATTCTTGCCTATAAGGTAGATCAGATTAAAGTAGTGGAACCGAATGAGGGTGGAGATCTGGAAATCGTAAAAGGAAAAGATTACTGTACGCTGGTGACATGTACACCATATGCGATCAATTCACACAGATTGCTGGTCAGAGGAGAACGCACGGAATATAAGGGAAAAGAAGAGAAGCAGACAAAGAATCAGATGCAGTCAGGTGCACTGACGAAACGGATTGTTGATGTATGGCCATGGCTTCTTGGGGCATTTGCAGTTGCTGCAATCGTTGAGACGGGAATCTTTGCGGCTATCATAAGAAGGAAAAAACGGGATATGGAGGATTAAGAGATGGAATATCAGAAGAAGATACAACAGGCGGTCGATGCGGTGGAACAGGTGATTATCGGGAAGGATGTCTGTGTAGAGAAAGTGATGGAGGCGATTCTTGCAGGGGGTCATGTTCTGATCGAAGATATACCGGGAGTCGGAAAGACAAGTCTTGCGGTTGCATTTGCAAAAGTGCTGGATCTGGATCAGAACCGTGTGCAGTTTACACCGGATGTACTGCCGGCTGATATTACGGGATTTTCCATGTACCGGAAAGAAATCGGAACATTTGAGTACCAGGAAGGAGCGGTTATGTGTAATCTGTTTCTGGCAGATGAGATCAACCGTACTTCACCGAAGACGCAGTCTGCACTTCTGGAGGTTATGGAAGAACGGACGGTGACAGTGGACGGAAAGACCAGAAAAGTACCATTGCCATTTCATGTGATCGCGACAGAGAACCCGATCGGTTCAGCGGGAACCCAGATGCTTCCAGAGTCGCAGTTAGACCGATTTATGATCAGTCTGAAGATGGGGTATCCGGAGAAAAAAGATGAACTGCAGATTCTGATGAGCCGTGACAGAGAGAATCCGATGGATGATTTAAGCCCGGTCCTTACACGGGAAGAATTACTGGAAGTACAGAAAGAGGTAGAAGAAATCTATCTGCATCAGGTGATCTATGAATACATTGTTGATCTGATCGGAGCGACCAGAGAGCATGAGATGCTGGAACTTGGAGTCAGTACCCGTGGGGCGCTGGCACTTGCAAGAATGGCGAAGGCCGGGGCATTTCTGGCAGGAAGAAATTATGTGATCCCGAACGATGTGGAGGAATGCTTCTCCTATGTAACCGAGCACAGGATACGCCTGAGTTCCAAGGCACATTTGAATCATCTGACAGAAGAACAGGTGATACATGAGATATTGACATCGGTAAAGAAGCCGGTACCACAGAAAAAATAAGAAATACAATCTGGCATAGTTATGAAGAAAGCAAAGAAAAAAGTAAATGAAAAAGTAAAAAAAGAAAGAAAAAAAGATAATAGAATAAAAAGCAGGCGAATCCGGAATAGTATCAGAAATTATATCGTGATCTGTGTGATCACACTACTGATAGCACTGTTCTGGCAATCCGTATGGATACGGACACTTCTTGCGTATGAGATTTTGCTGGTTCCAATCTTGTGGATACAGGCAGGATATCTGGGAAGACATCTGGAGGCAAAACTTTCTATTCCGGTGCGTTACACCGGCAGGAAACAGGAATTTGTCATCGAAGCAGAAGTTAAGAACGGTTCGAAGATGGCAATGTCCGCAGTACCGGTAAAGATCTGCTGCAAAAATGTATTTACAGGGGAGTGCATCTATATAGAAGAAACAGCGATGGTGGAAGCTGGAAATACGGCGGTACTCCGCTTTTTCATGACAGCAGAACATTGCGGGATGATAGAAGTTTCACTGGAATCTGCAGAAGTACGGGATTATCTTCAGTTATTTTCGAAAGGAAAGAAGTGTAAAGACCAGAAAGAAGAGATCATGGTACTTCCGAATGTACATGAGATACAGATGGGACAGATCAGTCATACACTGGAGAAACAGGAAGGAAATCATTATTCGCAGAATAAGAATGGAGAAGATACATCGGAAGTATTTGATGTGCGGGAGTATCGTGCCGGAGATACTTATCACAGGATCCATTGGAAACTTTCTGCGAAGACGGATGAATTCCTGGTGAAGGAATACAGTCTTCCACAGGAGCAGGACGTCTGCATTTTTCTGGATCTGTATCTGGAGCAGAAGAATGCCGGAAGAGCCGGTATACAGGAACGGATGGATGAATTTCTGGAAATTCTGGCTTCTATATCATGGTCTATGCAGAAGAAACACTGGTATCACAGTATTATCTGGTGGGATAAGATGGAGCAGCGGTTAAGAAAAGTGAAGATCACATCGGAAAAAGAGACTTATGAAATGCTGGAACAGGTATGTCTGTCTGGATTTTATGATAGTAAATTCGATGTGGAGAAATTCTATACAGAACAGACCGGGTGTGACATAAACCGGCATGGAAAATATGGAGAACACGGGATGCGCCTTTCTGTAGATGGAAGCATTTCTATATTTGATGGTGTGACGGAGCGGTCATTTACGTCAGAACAGCTGGATGGGGATTGGAATCAATGGAAACAGGCAATGTAAAGAAAGATATCAGGCTGGTGCGAAAGAGACTGGTGCAGAAAGAAGAGAGCATAAGATCAGGATCGGTGTGGGGCATGACGGCATTGTGCTTTGCATCAACGGCATCGTTATGTGCGCTTTTTCTGAAAGGATTTTCGATAGAAGCAGGATGGAGTGTTTATCTGGGAATTTTATCCTATTGTGTGTTGTTTACCGGATATTATGAGAAAAAGCAATGGAAGAAATACCGGATTGCTGTGATATTTGGAACGCTGCTTTTTTTCTGTGTATTGTTGTTCATTACACAACAGGCATTTTTAGATAGCATGCAATGTGTATGGAATCATATAGCCAGACAGATCAATCAGACTTATCAGGGAAAATTGAGTGAGACAGCAGGCGGACATGGGACGGGAATGTATTTTCTGTTGATAGTTCTTTTCTGGATCACATGGTTTCTGGCAAAAGGAATCATCGACAGACAGGACCGGGGATATTTTCTGATGACGGCGGTACCGGTGGTACTTTTTGTATTACTGAGCGGTGGGGAGATATCGAAAACAGTACTGTTTGTAGCAACGTTATGTTTCTTATGCAACATTTCCATGTCGTCGGTGAGGAAAAGGTCGGTATTCTGGGGCGGCGAAGATTCAGATGAATTCCGAAAGAATCAGAATACAGGCCGGAATATCCAGCGGTGGATCATCGGATGCAGTGCGTTGGCTGGAGCGGTTTTACTTGGAGTGGCAGGATATGGTGGACAGAAAGTGATGAGGGTTCCGGTTGCGAAGCTTTCGGAAGTATCTGCGCCGGTCAAGGCAAAAGGGATGCAGGTACTTTACGATGTACTTCCGAAGATTTCCGGAGGAAAGCTGAATCTTTCACTGGAAGGTACCGGAGGCGGTGTATCGGACGGAAAGCTTGGGGATATCGAAGGTTCTTCGTATGACGGCATTGAAGCCGTGAAGGTGACAAGTTCGGTCAGAACGTCGGAAATCCTCTATCTGAAAGGATTTATCGGCAGTTCCTATACGGGTGACAGCTGGAAAGCTGGAGATGCAGAAGCATTTGAAAATGCGGCGTTAAACTGGAAGACAGAAGGAGATGCATCTCTGTATGTCCAGAATCTTCCTTTCCTGCGGATGTTGTATGCACAGAATACGTTAAAAGAATCAGGAACGGATCCGGATACAGATCAGGAAGCAGATGCGGCAGAACTTACGGTAGACAGGCTGAATGCCAATACGAGATATACGTATGTCCCATATCAGGCATACCTGAATGATTATTATCAGATCAATGGCGGGGATGGTGCTGTAGCAGGACAGACCGCGCAGGATGACAGTTATGCATGGTATCCGCAAAGCCGGTATCAGGATGTGATGAAGGAGTGGAACGGGCAGGAGGAAGACCATAGCGCGCTGGATGATCTGGAAGCTTCTTATGAGGTATATGTCAGAAATCATTATGAAAAGGTACCGGATGATATGACGAAACTGAAGAAGCTGTGCCATAACAAGAAAAAAGAATGGAACAAAAAGATTCAGGATGATATGACGAACGAGCAGCTGAAAGATCTGGAACAGGAGAAAATCACAGATGTCAGGCAGTTTGTTGTCCGCACACTCTGGGAGCACTGTACATTTACCGGGACGGAAAAGAAGCTTCCACAGGGAGAAGATTATGTAGAATATTTCCTGTTTCATGAGAAAAAAGGAGATTCTACGGCATTTGCGTCTGCAGCGGCAATGATGTTCCGGGAATGTGGGATACCGGCAAGATATGTTGTCGGATATGCGGCACCGTCGAATCTTTTTACAGAAACAAGTGATGGAAATTATATGGCGGTACTTCAGGATGATAATGCACATGCATGGGCAGAAATCTATATAGCCGGACTTGGCTGGACTCCGGTGGAGACAACACCGGGATTTGCCGGAACGGTTGAAAATATGCAGATGGATGAACAGAAGAGCGATACGCAGAAGCAGGCAGAACAGAAGAAGGACAGAGAATCTGCCGGAAAAAAACTGCAGGATGGAACCAGACAGGTACTGCACAAGGCAGGTGCGTGGGTGCATGCAAGAACGGCAGGAATGGTAATCGTCGTAATTATGATACTGGCAGTGCTTGAACTCCGTAGACGGATCATAAAGGCCGGAAGAAGAGGAATGCTGGGAGATTTAAGTGAAAATGAAAAAGTCCGAAAGATATTTATCAGTTTCTACGAAGTCCTGAAAACGGATGCTTTCCCGGAAGACATTGACACGATGGAAGAGACATTTATAGAGACACTGGCAGAGCGTTATCCGGTAGCATCCATGGAAGAATGGAAAAAAATGATGCAGATCGTACTGGAAGCAAATTATGGATATACAGTCTTAAGAGAAACGCAGACGGAAGTAGTCCGTGCATCTTATGAAAGACTGGTAAAAGAAGTAATTGCGAAGATGCCGATGAGAAAAAAGATGATATGCATCGTCTGGAAAGCGTTTTGACCGTGATGTGATTGCAGCGGGGCTGAAAGAAATGCCGGATCATATAGTTGCTGCCGGAGGTATCGTGTATTCTGGTCATTTGAGAAAAATGAGATGGGAGAATGAAATGTGAAGAGAAAAATAAGAGTAATCTGTGCAGGAATCCTTCTTCTGGCTGGATTTTTGATATTTTCCTGGTCGGATATTTACCGTGTGAAGGTGGGGCTTGATAATAAGAAACAAATCGAAAATTATCAAAAAAAATATAATAATGCAGAGAAAAATCCAGAAGCAGAGACAGAAGATGCGGCAGCCGGAAATCTGCAGATGACGAAGAATGAAGCACTTTATCAGGCTATGCAGACTTACAATCAGAAGATATATGAAGAAGGACAGGCAAGCCTGACAGATCCCTGGGCGTATGAGGCAGAATCCCTGGATCTGTCGGAGTATGGAATCAAAGACAGTATGATCGGTGTGTTGTCTATTCCGAAGATGAATGTGACACTTCCGGTCTATCTGGGAGCGGCAAAAGAGAAGATGGCCAAAGGAGCCGTTATGCTTGGACAGACGTCCTTTCCGGTAGAAGGGACGAACAGTAATTGTGTGATCGCAGCCCACCGTGGCTGGAAAGGAATCCCGATGTTCCGAGATATCGAGGCGTTGGAAGTCGGTGATACCATGACGGTACAAAACTGTCGGGAGACATTGACATACCGGGTAACAGAATTGAAAGTGATCATGCCGGATGACAGCGGGTATATTATGATCCAGCCGGGAAAGAATATGCTGACACTGCTCACCTGTCATCCTTACCGGCAGCATACGAGAAGATATCTGGTATACTGTGAATTAACAGACAAAAGTTCCGGAGCGGAAGAGGGGCAGAACGTACAGTCGGAAGCAGACAATACGAACGTAAAAGATTCCGAAAAGGTTCGGGAAGCAGCGATACAAGAAGACGGAAAACAGATAGCGATAGATACCACCTGGCGGAAAGCCGGATATGTATTGATCGGAATTATCTGCGCAGGTGCAATTATCTGGTGTCTGGCGGGAAGAAAAAAAGAAGATAAAAACAGAAACAAATAGATAAAAAACGAAATCAGTAATATCCGGATACAAAAAAACATACACATGTACAGAAATTGGTAAGTGTATGTTTTTTTGTATATCAGGTTGTTTTATTGTTACAGGATTAAGAGGGAAAACTGGTAATATAATCTCAACAAGAGAAACGAAGGTTTCAAAAACAAGAAAGGCGAGGGAAACAATTATGAAAATGCGTAAAGTTGTATCAGCAATGCTGGTAGCTGCAATGGCAACAGGTATGGTTGCAGGATGTGGAAGTTCTTCTGACAGCAAGTCAGACAAAAAAGACGCAAAAGGAAAGGTATACTACTTAAACTTCAAACCAGAAGCAGATGAGCAGTGGCAGGATCTGGCAAAAGAGTATACAAAAGAAACAGGAGTGGACGTAACAGTTCTTACAGCAGCATCCGGAGAATATGAGAAGACATTAAAATCTGAGATGGCTAAAAGCGATGCACCTACACTGTTCCAGGTAAATGGACCGGTCGGACTTGCAAGCTGGAAGGATTACTGCTATGACCTGAAAGATTCTGATATCGCAAAAGAACTTACAAGCGATGACTTTGCTCTGATGGATGGAGACAAGATGTCAGGAATCGCTTATGTAGTAGAAAGCTACGGAATCATTTACAACAAAGAACTGTTAAAGAAAGCAGGATATTCTGCAGACGACATCACAAACTTTGACAGCTTCAAGAAAGTAGTAGAAGATATCACAGCTAACAAAGACAAACTTGGATTCTCAGCATTTACATCCGCTGGTATGGACGGATCATCTGACTGGAGATTCAAAACTCATCTGGCAAACCTTCCAATCTACTATGAATACAAAGATGAAGGAATTGACAACACAGACGCAATCAAAGGTACATACCTTGACAACTACCGTCAGATCTGGGATCTGTACATCAACAATGCAACATGCAAACCAACAGAACTTTCTAACAAGACAGCAGATGATGCAACAGCAGATTTCGTAACTGGTGATGCAGTATTCTATCAGAATGGTACATGGGAATACAACAACGTAAAAGATCTTGGTGATGACAACCTTGGAATGCTTCCAATCTACATCGGAGTAGAGGGAGAAGAGGATCAGGGAATCTGTACAGGTACAGAGAACTACTGGTGTGTAAACTCTAAAGCATCTGAAGATGACATTCAGGCAACACTTGATTTCATGGACTGGTGTGTAACATCTGATAAAGGTGTAGATGCAATGTGCAAAGATATGGGATTCACAATTCCATTCAAGAGCAACCTGGAATCAGACAACGTACTTGTAAATGCAGCAAACAAATATACAGAAGATGGAAAGACTCCTGTATCTTGGAACTTCTCAACAATGCCATCTGAAGAGTGGAAGAACGGTGTAGGTTCTGCACTTACAGCTTATGCAGCTGATCAGACAGATGCAAACTGGGATAAAGTTGTTACAGCATTCGTAGACGGATGGGCAACAGAGGCTGCAGCAGCAAAATAAATAAAATAAGAATAACAATCAAAAAAAGTTATTAAAGTGAGTAGTGGCGGGCGGTTGTAAGAAACACCCGCCGCTTTTACGGGTAAGGTGCAGGGAAATGAGACAAAGATTCTCTGCATGAAAGGAGGAATTTATTATGGAAAAATCCATTAAACGTTATATGCCGATCTTCGTGCTTCCAACGTTTTTTGCGTTTATTCTTGGCTTTATCGTTCCTTTTATTATGGGAATCTGGCTTTCATTTTGTAAATTTACAACGGTAACAGATGCGAAATTCGTAGGACTTTCAAACTATGCAGAAGCCGTGAAGGATACAGTATTCCGTCATTCATTCTGGTATACGGTATTATTTGCAATCGCATCACTTCTGATCATTAACCTGATTGCATTTGCACTGGCGCTGGCATTGACGAAGAACATGGCTGGAACCAATATCTTCCGTACGATCTTTTTCATGCCAAACCTGATCGGAGGTATCGTACTTGGATATATCTGGCAGCTGATCTTTAACGGAATCCTTTCCAAATATGAAACAGCACTTGCACTGAATGAGTGGTATGGTTTCTGGGGACTGATCATTCTGGTAAGCTGGCAGCAGATCGGATATATGATGATCATCTATATCGCAGGTCTTCAGTCCATTCCGGGAGATGTGATCGAAGCAGCAGAAATCGACGGGGCAAATAAGATCCAGACATTATTCAAGGTAACAATTCCGATGATGATGCCATCTATTACGATCTGTATGTTCCTGTCAATCACGAACGGATTCAAGTTGTTCGATCAGAACCTGTCACTGACAGCCGGCGAACCGTCTAAGATGTCTGAGATGATGGCATTGAACATCTTCAATACATTCTATGGACGTACCGGATGGGAAGGCGTCGGACAGGCGAAGGCAGTCATCTTCTTTGCAATTGTAGTTGTGATCGGTATGATCCAGTTACGTGCAACACGTTCTAAGGAGGTACAGCAGTAATGAAAGAAAAAAGAAGTAAATTAAGCTGGTTTGGGACAGGTGCATTTGCAATCATAGGTATCGTATATATCATGCCGATCCTGATCGTGCTGATCAATGCATTTAAGAACAAAGTATTCATTAATAAAGAGCCTTTTAAACTGCCGACTGAGCAGACCTGGGTTGGATTTGAGAACTTTATATCTGCAATTGACAAATATGAACTGTTAAGTGCAGTCGGCTGGACTGTATTCATCACAGTTGGCTCTGTGCTGGTAATTCTGGTATGTACTTCTATGTGTGCATGGTATATCACAAGAGTAAATACCAAATTTACAAAACTGTTATACTTACTCTGTGTATTTTCAATGGTTGTACCGTTCCAGATGGTTATGTTCACCTTATCTCTGGTTGCTGACCGTACAGGTCTTCGTACACCATGGGGAATTATCATCATTTATCTGGGATTTGGAGCAGGTCTTGCGGTATTTATGTTCTGTGGATTTGTTAAATCTATCCCACTGGAAATTGAAGAAGCAGCAATGATCGATGGATGTACACCTCTTCGAACCTTTTTCTCCGTCGTCCTTCCGATCATGAAGCCGACCTACATTTCCGTGGGAATCCTGGAGACGATGTGGATCTGGAATGACTTCCTGCTTCCATATCTGGTACTGGATCTGAATAAGTATAAGACGATCTCTATCGCGATCCAGTATATGAAGGGAAGCTACGGCCGTGTAGATATGGGTGCGGTTATGGCTGCACTGATCCTGGCTGTTATTCCAGTTGTTCTTTTCTATCTGGCTTGTCAGAAGCACATCATTAAAGGTGTGGCTGCGGGAGCGGTAAAAGGATAATTGGACTTTCATTCATTAACTTTAAAGGCCTCTCGGTCCTTGAAGAAAACAGTATAAAGTGGTTCTTGTTCAGGTTCCATGTTCTAAGAAAAACTAAGAGAGCCAGAATCCCCTAAAAGCAAAGGAATTACGTTCACAACTCACCCC
>JBNMJT010000008.1:0-36269 GCA_050873945.1 Dorea sp. | reverse complement strand
TGCTTTCTTTTACTTCTGCACCGTTCGCTGCATGATATACCGGAACGTCTCCGCTGATCACGCGGTCTACCAGCTCTCCGGCTTTGCTGATACCGTCGGATACCTGACAGATAATGACTTTCTTTCCATCGAAACGGTCCATCGGTACCTGTGCATCTGCTGCTACGATAATTCCGTCTGCTTCTTCGATTTCTTTTGCTGTCAGAACGTTTTTCGCTCCGCCGGAACCTCTTGTCTCAACTTTTACTGCACAGTCTTTTGCTTTTGCAGCTTTTTCAATACCTTCCGCTGCCATATAAGTATGAGCGATTCCTGTCGGGCAGGATGTAACCGCAAGGATCTTCACCTTTCCGGTTGTCTCTGTTGCTGCGCTTTCATCTTCTGCTCCTGCAAGTCTTTCATCAATACTTGCTTCTTTTTCATCTGCATCGTTGATGATAGTCATGAATTCTTCTACAGTCTTCGCATTTCTTAAAGACTCTGTAAATTCTTCATTCATCAGAAGAACAGATAATTTACTTAATACATCCAGATGAATGTTGTCTTCTGTATTCGGTGCCGCGATCAGGAACATCAGTGTAACAGGCTCTCCATCCAGTGAATCGAAATCCACTCCGTCCTTTACTACCATTGCTGCCAGTCCCGGCTTTGTTACTGCATCACATTTTCCGTGCGGAATCGCAATTCCCTCTCCGATTCCCGTGGTACTTTCCTCTTCTCTTGCATATACCTGCTTTCTATATGCTTCTTTGTCATTGATCTTTTCGCTCTTTACCATAAGATCAACGATCTGATCCAGTGCTTCGCTCTTGCTTTTTGGCGATGCATCCAGAAGGATACTTCTTGCATCCAGCAAATCTGTGATTCTCATATGATTTTCCCTCCTGTTGATAAATATTTTTCTTTACAACACTTCTCTCTTTTATGCCTTACACCAGCTGTTTATATACTTCTTCTACTTCCGGTCTGGTTGCCAGATATTCGGAAAATGCACTTGCACTTCCTGTTGCAACTCCCATATGGAAAGCATGCTCATAATCCTGCTTTTCCATCCAGCCTGCCATGAATCCTGCTACCATGGAATCTCCGGCTCCTACACCATTGACCAGTGTGCCTTTCGGTGCCGGTGAGCTGTAGACCTCTCCGTTCTCTGCGATCAGTACCGCTCCTTCACCCGCCATGGAGATCAGTACATTTCTCGCTCCTTTTTCCTGAAGCTTTCTTCCGTAAGGAATGACTTCTTCTCTCGTCTTAAGAGTCACTCCGAAGATCTCGCCAAGTTCATGATTATTTGGTTTGATCAGGAATGGATGATACTCCAGCACGTTCATCAGAAGATCTCTCGTCGCATCTACAACGATCATAACACCTTTGTCTTTCAGCTCTTTCATGATCCGGCTGTAGATATCATCCGGCATAGACGCCGGGATACTTCCCGCAAGGAATAAGACATCTCCTTCTTTCATCGTATTCAGACGGTCCATCAGTTCTTCTACTTTGTCTTTTGGAATCTCAGGACCACTTCCGTTGATCTCTGTTCCGTCGATTGATTTCAGCTTTAAATTGATTCTTGATATTCCGTCTTCAATCTGGATGAAATCAGATGTCACTCCGTCTTCTTCCAGTCTTCTTGCAATTTCTTTTCCCGTAAAGCCTGCCATGAAGCCAAGTGCTGTACTTTCAATTCCGAGATTCTTAAGTACGATGGAAACGTTAATTCCTTTTCCACCTGGAAGCATGAGTTCTGAGCTTGTACGGTTTGTAAGTCCGAGTTTAAAATCATCCACCGAAACGATGTAATCCAGCGATGGATTAAACGTAACTGTATAAATCATATTTCTTACCCCTTTCAACTTGTTGAGTTCATTATAGCGTCAAACTCAGTCAATTTCAATCATGTTATTTCACAAATATTCTGGCTGTTTTTGGTTGAATGTGCACAAAAGAAGTGCAATTATGACTGATTCACATATTTTTTCGCTTTTCCCTATCATATATTCAAACTCGGTCAACCCAGATTTGTCCCTTTCCGGATACAATCTTTCCTGTATATTTTGTCATCTCCGGGACTTGCCAACAGCAGCTTCTCTTACATACTTAAGTATCTGCAAAACCTGCCACCGGCAGCTTCTTCCGAACGCATGGCGATTAAAAAAGGCTGCCATCCAACGAAATTTCTTTCGTCAGAATGGCAGCCTCTGGCTATCCGTTCTATATTAATTATTTCACGAATTCTTTTACTTTTGCATAAATGCTGTCTGCATCAAGACCATATTTCTTAATCAGTTCTACAGCCGGACCAGACTCACCAAATGTATCATTTACACCAATCTTCATTACTTTGGCTGGTGCTTTCTCTGCAACTACGTCGCATACTGCACTTCCAAGTCCGCCGATAACAGAATGTTCTTCTACTGTTACGATCTTTCCTGTCTTAGCTGCTGCTGCAACAACCGCTGCTTCATCCAGTGGTTTGATCGTGTGCATATTGATTACTTCTGCACTGATTCCATCTGCTGCAAGCTTCTCAGCTGCTGCAAGGGATTCAGATACTTCAAGACCAGTTGCGATGATTGTTACATCTGTACCTTCACGAAGTGTGATGGCTTTTCCGATCTCGAATTTATAATCTGCATTATCATTGATAACCGGAACTGCAAGTCTTCCGAAACGGAGATATACAGGTCCTACATGCTCATAAGCTGCTTTTACAGCTGCTTTTGCTTCTACATCATCGGAAGGATTGATTACGATCATTCCCGGGATTGTTCTCATAAGAGCGATGTCTTCGTTACACTGATGTGTAGCTCCGTCTTCTCCAACTGAGATTCCGGCATGTGTAGCACCGATCTTAACATTTAATTTTGGATATCCAACAGAGTTACGAACCTGCTCAAATGCACGTCCTGCTGCAAACATGGCAAATGAACTTGCAAATGGAACTTTTCCTGTTGCTGCAATACCAGCTGCAACTCCGATCATGTTAGACTCAGCGATTCCGCAGTCAATATGACGTTCCGGGAAAGCTTTCTTGAACATTCCTGTCTTGGTAGCTTCTGCAAGGTCAGCGTCTAATACTACCAGATCTTCGTGTTCTTTTCCTAATTCTACTAAAGCATTACCGTAGCTTTCTCTTGTTGCGATTTTCTTTACTTCTGACATAATGCTTCACCTGCTTTCTCTAATTCTTCCATTGCCTGTGCATACTGCTCATCGTTAGGAGCTTTTCCATGCCATCCGGCCTGGTCTTCCATAAAGGATACACCTTTTCCTTTGATTGTCTTTGCAATAATTGCAGTTGGCATTCCCTTTGTCTCACGAGCTTCTTTGAAAGCTGCTTCGATCTGATCAAAGTCATTTCCATCGATATTGATTACGTGGAAGTTAAATGCCTCGAATTTCTTGTCGATCGGGTATGGAGAGTTAACATCTGTAATCTTTCCATCGATCTGAAGGTTGTTATTATCAACGATTACTACCAGGTTGTCCAGTTTTCTATGTCCTGCTAACATAGAAGCTTCCCAAACCTGTCCCTCCTGGATCTCACCGTCTCCAAGAAGTGTGTATACTCTGTAATCATCATCTGAAAGCTTAGCTGAAATAGCCATTCCTACTGCAGCTGAGATTCCCTGTCCGAGAGATCCACTTGACATATCTACACCTGGGATATGTTTCATATCCGGATGTCCCTGAAGGTATGATCCGACTTTACGAAGAGTTGTCAGATCTTCAACCGGGAAGAATCCTCTGTGTGCCAGTGTTGAATAATATCCTGGTGCTGTGTGTCCTTTTGATAATACAAAACGGTCACGGTCTGCTTTCTTTGGATCCTTTGGATCGATATTCATCTCTTCAAAATACAGATATGTATAAATGTCTGCTGCTGACAGTGATCCGCCCGGATGTCCGGATTTTGCACTGTGAACTGCAGTAACGATACCCTTACGGATCTCGTTGGCTGTCTTCATAAGCTCTAATTTGTTCATGTTGTTCCTCCTGAATCATTATATATGATAGCTTTACTTATTCTTATTCTCCGAATACTGCTTTGTAATCAGCCTGGAATTTCTCGATTCCTGCATCTGTTAATGGATGATGTGTCATCTGCTCGATTACTTTGTAAGGTACAGTTGCGATATCAGCACCTGCTAATGCACAGTCTGTTACGTGGATTGGGTTACGTACACTTGCTGCGATGATCTCTGTATCGATTCCTGCAACTTCGAAGATCTGTGCGATCTCTGAGATCAGGTCTACTCCTCTTGTAGAAATGTCGTCCAGACGTCCAAGGAATGGTGATACATATGTAGCTCCGGCTCTTGCTGCAAGAAGTGCCTGGTTCGCATTGAAGATCAGAGTTACATTTGTCTTGATTCCTTCAGCTGTAAGAACTTTTACTGCTTTTAATCCTTCTACTGTCATAGGAATCTTAACTACCATGTTAGGATGGATCTTCGCGATCTCTCTTCCTTCTGCGATCATGCCTTCAGCATCTGTTGTTGTAGCCTTTACTTCTCCACTGATAGGTCCATCTACGATAGATGCGATCTCAGCGATAACTTCTTCGAATACTTTTCCTTCTTTTGCGATCAGAGATGGGTTTGTTGTTACTCCGCAGATAACTCCCATATCATTTGCTTTCTTAATATCTTCTACGTTCGCTGTGTCAATGAAAAATTTCATGTTGTTTTCCTCCTTAAAATCGGTGAAATCTGTTCACCATTCCCTTGTTATCGTTTGGTTGAATTATACTCTATTTAATGAGCTCTGGTCAATAGCCATTACTTTTTATTAATAATTTCCATTATTAATATTTTAGAATTATTAATTCACTTTCCCAAAGGTTTTTGTGGAAATGTTAACGATATTTTTTTGATTTTTTCGTTTCATTAACGATTTTCACGCATTTTAAAGGTTTATTCAAATTTAACATGAATTTTCGTTTTGTAAAAACGGATAATTATTAATAATAATTTTCGCAAAAGAATTAATTTTTCTTTTTTCGCGCATTTTTCGCATACGTTGTTGTTCCACGGACGATCAGCTGCGGCTCATATTCCACGTGATAGGTACTGATCGGAACTGTTCCTGCATTCGTTGAATGATGCGATGCTATCTTCTTCATTATAATATCACATGCATCCCTTCCTTTGAAAGTCACAAAATGCTCGATCGTTGTCAGATTCATATTATGCATCCTTGCAAACAATGTATTATCACATCCCATCACAGACACATCGGCCGGCACTTTTATCTTCGCCTCATGAAGTGCATCCATGATCCCGAACGCGATCATGTCATTCAATCCGACAATTGCCGTCACATCTGTCGTCTCTTTCAGCAATTCCTTTGTCAGTTCATATCCGATCTTATACTCCGAATCTATGTGTGCTACGTCAAGATCGATCTCTTCTTTTGCCGCTTTGATGATCACCTGGTCACGCAGACCGACTTTTTCATATTCTTTCAAAAAGCCTTCTACCCGCTTTGAACGCTGCTTCTGTCTCGCTGTCAGTGGCGGCGCAATGTATGCAACTTTTCTGTGGCCAAGTTCCAGCAGATGTTTCGCCATGACTCTTCCAAGTTTGGAATTATCAAGTTCTACCGCATCTACGTTCATCTTCTCATTCTGGTTATTTACGATCGCAACCGGTATCTGTTCCGCAATCTCTCCCACAAGATCCATGAAACAGTGGCTCGGATTACAAGTATAGATAATCCCAAGCGGTCTTAACTGCCACATCATTTTCAGATAACGTTCTTCCATCCTAAGGTCTCTCTGCGTATTGCATACAAAAAGCCCAAAGCCTTTTTCTTTCGCATGTGCCTCAATCCCCTGCAGCAGCATGACATAATATGGATTTGTCAGGTTTGGACAGAACACAACGAGAAGCTTCTCCCGTTTTGTTCCTTTCCTGGTTTTCCGCTTTGGCGGGACATATCCCAGCTCTTTTGCCGCATTTTCTACTTTTTCTACAGTCTCTTTGGCAAATGACACATCATATTTTTTATTTAAGATCATGGAAACTGTGGATTGTGATACCCCGGCAGCATGAGCGATATCCGTTGATGTAACCTTTTTCTTCATTCTCTCACCTCCAATACAGACTGCCACAAATACAAAAAATCTGCCGCCTTCAGTCTATTACATTCAGTCTATTACAAATGCTTTGACAACCGGCAGTTTTCCTTAAATGCATGGCAAGTAAAAAAAGGGACAGGGCTACAGCTCTGTCCTTCCTTCAAGTGCCCGGAGAAGTGTCACTTCATCGATATACTCCAGATCTCCTCCGACCGGAACGCCGCTGGCAATCCTGCTTACCTTAATTCCCGTCGGTTTGATCAGTTTGCTGATATACATCGCTGTCGTCTCACCTTCCAGACTCGAGTTTGTTGCAATGATCACTTCTTTTACATCTCCCTGCAGACGCTCGATCAGCTCCTTCAGTTTGATATCTTCCGGACCGATACCCAGCATCGGAGAGATTGCACCGTGAAGTACATGATATACACCATTATATTTTCCTGTCTTTTCATACGCCGCGAGATCTCTTGTATTCTCCACCACCATGATCGTCTGGTGGTCACGCTTGCTGTTACTGCAGATCGGGCACAGTTCCTGATCGGTCAGTGTATAACATTCTTTGCAATATTTTATATTCTCCCTGGCTTCCACCATCGTAGAAGCCAGTCTTTTTACATCATCAACCGGCATATGGATCAGGTGAAATGCAAGTCTTGCCGCAGATTTTGCTCCGATTCCCGGAAGACATGACAGTTCCTCGATCAATTTGCTCATCTGATTACTGTAATAATCCATAGTTTTTTAACTCCCTGTAAGAATAATTCTCCCGGAATCTTCTCTTAGAATTTCTCTTAGAATAATCCCGGCATTCCGCCGCCCATGCCGCCGGTAAACTTAGACATTGCAGAAGTTGTCTCTGCATCTACTTTCTCCAGTGCCTCATTGACTGCTGCCACAAGCAGATCTTCCAGCATCTCTACATCATCCGGATCTACGACTTCTTCATCCAGTTTTACTTTTAAGATTTTCTTGCTTCCGGAAACCGTTACTTCAACAGCACCGCCGCCTGCAGTCGCGCTGAATTCTTTTGTCTCCATTTCCTTTGCCTGTTCTTCCATCTGACGCTGCATCTTCTGTGCCTGTTTCATCAGATTTGCCATATTTCCCGGCATTCCGCCGCCTGGGAATCCACCTCTTTTTGCCATGATTCATATCCTCCTATTCGTCTTCTACAGTAATTTCCATATTAATCAGATTCTCCAGATCCACAAAATGATCCTCGAATCTGCGCCCCGCTTCCATCTGGCGGACGTCTATCTCTACTTTTTTGCCAATCTTCTGTTCGATCAGCGACTGGATCTCTTCTTTATGATCCGGCGTCGCAACTGCGCTGGCGCTCAGTTCATCCGGCAGAACGATCAACAGCCGGTTGCCTTCTCCGGCACTTAATCTTGCTTTTTTCAGATACGTTCTGAGCATCGGGGAAGCCTCATTAATGATCATCCGGAAATCTTTTGCCACCGCTTTCACATCTTCATTTAATGCCTGCGGAAGCTCCGGCTTAGGCTTCGGTGCCCCGGCTTCTTTTGCATCAGACTCATATACAATACGTTCTCTGACCGGTGCTTCCCACGCTCCATCCTCCAGCTGTTTTTCAATCGCACGGATACGGTCCAGTAACGCATCCTTATTCTGATCCATTGCCGGACGGCACAATTTGATCAGAGTTACTTCCAGCAGTACCCTCTTCTGTGTCGCGTATTTCAACTGATTCGTCAGATCCGAGAAAATACGAATGTAACGGATCAGTGTGTCACTGTCGATCATCTGTGCTTCTTCTTTTAACAGCGCAAGATTTTCAGATGACACATCCAATACATCTTCCATATTATCTGAGCTCTTCACCAAAAGCAGATTTCGTAGATACCACGTGAAATCTGCAGCAAGCTGGGACAGTTCTCTTCCCTGCATCACCAGCTCATCGACCGTTTCGATCACCTGATGCACATCCATCGCAAGCAGCTGTCTTAACAGCCGGCTGAACACTTCCGTATCCACAGCTCCCAGCACTTCCAGTACATGATCGTAGGTCAGTGTCTCATTCATATAGAATGCGGCGCACTGATCCAGAAGACTCAGTGAATCTCGCATGGAACCATCCGCCATCTTCGCAATATAGCGGACTGCCTTATCTTCCACGTCCCATCCTTCCTTATCGATCAGTTCCAGCAGTCTTGCTGCGATCGTCTCAATGGAAATTCTCTTAAAATCATATCGCTGACAACGGCTTAAGATCGTAATCGGAATCTTATGCGCCTCCGTCGTCGCAAGAATAAATATAACATATTCCGGCGGTTCTTCCAATGTTTTTAACAATGCATTGAACGCACCGATCGACAGCATATGCACCTCGTCGATGATATATACTTTATATTTTCCTTCCGTCGGACGGTATGTGACCTCTTCACGAATCTCACGGATATTATCTACACCATTGTTCGATGCCGCGTCGATCTCAATCACATTCATCGATGTACCTGCTGCGATCGACTTGCACATTGCACACTCCCCACACGGACTTCCGTCTACCGGATGTTCGCAGTTGACTGCTTTCGCAAATATTTTTGCAACCGTCGTCTTACCGGTTCCTCTTGTCCCGCAGAACAGATATGCATGTCCGATACGGTCTGCATTGATCTGGTTCTTCAACGTCCGGACGATCGCATCCTGTCCTTTTACATCTTCGAATTCATCCGGACGGAATTTACGGTATAATGCCGTATATGACATTCTTTACACTCCTTGTCTAAATGCAGATCCTGCTTCACCTGTATCTCTTATTCATCACCAAAGCTGATACCAATGGTTTTTGCTTCTTTAATGATCGATGCTTTTGGATCTACATATTTTAATTTTCCGGCAACTTCTGACAATGGCACACGGATAATCTCCTGATTCTTTGTTCCTACCATACATCCAAAATCGCCTTCCAGAATCGCTCTCGCAGCTTCTGCACCAAGTCTTGTTGCAAGCACACGGTCATATGCACACGGAGAGCCGCCTCGCTGCGTATGTCCAGGAACAGTGATTCTTACTTCTTTATCTGTTTTTTCCTGGATCTTCTCAGCAAGTTCATATGCAACAGAAGGGTATTTCTTCTTTGCTTTTTTCTCTTTTAATTCCTTCTTCGAAAGCGCTGCATCTTCTTTTGAAATTGCACCTTCTGCAACAGCAATAATTGTAAATCTCTTTCCTGCTTTGCCGCGTTTTTCAATTGCATCAACCACCGAATTGATGTCATATGGCATCTCCGGAAGCAGAATAATATCGGCGCCGCCGGCAATTCCTGCATGAAGTGTTACCCATCCTACTTTATGTCCCATAACTTCTACAATAAATACACGGCTGTGAGACGTTGCTGTTGTATGGATCCTGTCAATCGTATCTGTTGCAATGTCTACCGCACTCTGGAATCCGAATGTCATATCTGTTCCCCAGAGATCGTTATCGATCGTCTTCGGAAGTGTTACCACATTAAGTCCTTCTTCTCTCAGCATATTGGCCGATTTGTGTGTTCCATTTCCTCCCAGGATTACCAGGCAGTCCAGATTCAGCTTGTGGTAAGTGTGTTTCATTGCCTCTACTTTGTCAATTCCATCTTTATCCGGTACTCTCATTAACTTGAACGGCTGTCTGGATGTTCCCAGGATCGTTCCGCCAAGTGTCAGAATTCCCGAAAAGTCTTTTGACGTAAGCATCTTAAAATTCGAATAGATCAAACCTTTATATCCATCTTGAAATCCATAAATCTCTACATCATCTCGTTTTGAAAAAAGCCCCTTTACGACGCCTCTCATAGCTGCATTCAGTGCCTGGCAGTCGCCGCCACTTGTAAGCATTCCAATTCTTAACATATGTCTGCTCCTTTCTATATTGCCTGTGTATAAGTTTATCCACATTCTGTATACAATACCAGTAAAATTATAACTTATTTTTATGGTGGACACAATAAGGGACAGGGGATTTTTAATTTGGGACGGAGGATTCCTAAAAATCCTCCGTCCCAAATTAAAAATCCCCTGTCCCCAAACCCCTATTGACAAAAATTCCCCTGTCTCTTTTCCCAAAACGTGCTATAATACATGTGGAAAATTTGTGTAGAAAGCAGGTAGTATTGTGGATAAGTTAGATATAAAATTATGGACACTTGCGTCCAAAGGTCAGATCGTTCCTGACCGTTCATTACTGAAAACACCGGAACAGATTGAAATGATCAAAAAAAGCGCAGAGCTGAATACTGCAGTTCTTGATCATGTAGCAGCTCATATTCATGCTGGAATGAGCACTGCAGAGATTGATAAACTTGTATATGATTTCACAACAGAGCATGGCGGAATTCCGGCACCTCTGAATTATGAAGGATTTCCAAAGAGCGTGTGTACTTCTATCAACAACGTTATCTGCCACGGTATCCCAAGTGAAAATGAGATTCTGATTGACGGCGATATCATCAATGTAGATGTATCTACTATCTTAAATGGATATTTCTCCGATGCATCCCGCATGTTCACGATTGGTGAGGTATCACCGGAAGCCGAACGTATTGTCCGTGTTACAAAAGAATGTGTAGAGCTTGGTCTCAAAGCCGCAAAACCTTGGGGACATCTTGGAGACATTGCTTATGCGATCAATTCACATGCGCAGGAAAACGGATATTCTGTCGTAGAGGAGATTGGCGGTCACGGAATCGGACTGGAATTCCACGAAGAGCCATTCGTAAGTTATGTTACTCCGAAGGGCAGTGAGATGGTTCTGGTTCCTGGTATGATGTTCACGATTGAGCCGATGATCAATCAGGGCTCTCCAGAATTCTATGTAGACGAAGACAACGGATGGACCGTTTATACAGATGATGATGGTCTCTCCGCTCAGATTGAATACATGGTTCTTATCAAAGAAGACGGCGTAGAAGTTCTTACAAAGTAATATTGAAACATTGTAAATATCTGCCCTCAAAAGCGTTTAAGTTAATGAGAGGTCTCGCATCCGGTTCTTTTTGCAGAGAATCGGCATCCGGCAGTTTCTTCTGGATGCACAACAATTTATAAAAAAAGATTACCGGAAAGTGTAACTTACATTTTCCGGTAATCTTTTTTATTAACTGTCTCTTTTATTTCTCTGCACTTCTATAATCTCAAATTCTGATATTCCAGATACCGTCATATCCCAGACGCTATCTACTATCATCCAATCTTCTATTTCCACTCTACAAAATATACAGCCAGTCATGTTCCTCTTCATTTCTCATACCCAGTACAAGTGCTGAATGTGGTCCCATATTCGCAACCACTTCTCCGTCTTCTACCAGATATTCTTCATACTCTGTCGTATATCCGTCTTTGTAAGAATATAACAGACGTTTCATACGGCATTTTGCCGGAATCTCCGCTTCCCATACAGGAACTTTCACTTCCGCACGTTCGCTGCGGTTGTTGATCACAACGATGATCCGGTCATGGCCTTTGAATCTTGCATAAGACAGGATGTTCTCCTCCCCGCCAAGGATCTTCAGGGAACCGGTTCTCAGTGCCGGATGTTCTTTGTGTATCCGGATCGCTTCTTTGTGGAATGCGATCAGTTCCTGATCTTCATGTCCCCACGGATAGGTTCTTCTGTTATCCGGATCTGTAAATCCACAGACACCGGCCTCATCGCCATAATATACCGTCGGTGCTCCGACCCATGTCATCTGCATGACAACCGCTTCACGCATAACCGCTTTATTCACATACTCGTTCGCAGCTTTTGAACCCAGATGTTCCACACGGCCGACCATGTGGTTCGTTCTGGTTAAGAATCTGGAATGATCATGGTTGGAAAGCTCGTTCATCGCCACCTGAAGTGACGGCGTCAGCATATTCGACATATGGTGTGCCATCGAACCGATAAAATTATCGATATTTCCAAGAAGTTCTTCTCTCGCCTCATCGCTGTGCTTTTCCATTCCGGTCAGGAACCAGGTGATCGGCTCCATGAACGCATCATAGTTCATGACCGTATCCCACTCATCACCTCTAAGCCAGTCACTCGGATCTCCGTAATGCTCGGCAAGGATCAGCGCGTTTGGATTCGCATCCTTCACGGCTCTTCGGAATTTCTTCCAGAAATCATGATTGTATTCATTGCTGCGTCCAAGATCTGCTGCCACATCCAGACGCCATCCATCTACATTATACGGCGGTGATACCCATTTCCGTCCGATATATAAGATATAATTTTCCAGTTTTACAGAATCTTCGTAATTCAGTTTCGGCAGGGTATCATGTCCCCACCAGCCGTCGTAATTACCATTATACGGCCAGTTCTCCGGTCCTTCTTTGAAGAAACGGAAGTAGCTTCTGTACGGGCTGTCCGCCGATACATAAGCACCCGGTTCATAATCCTCTTCACCTTCGTAAATTCTCTCACGGTCCATCCATTTATTAAATGAACCACAGTGGTTGAACACGCCGTCCAGAATGACTTTCATTCCACGACGGTGCAGCTCCTCCACCAGTTTAATGAACAACTCATTACTTGCTTCCAGGTTCTTAAGACCTGTCGTGCGTTTTTTATACTTCGTTGCCTGACTGTTGTCCGTCACACCATTCGGAAGCACCTCGCCTCCGTCATCTACGATCTTTCCATAATGCGGATCGATATAATCATAATCCTGGATATCGTATTTGTGGTTGGACGGTGACACAAATAACGGATTAAAATATACAACTTCTACCCCCAGTTCCTGCAGATAATCAAGCTTATCCATGACCCCCTGCAAGTCCCCGCCGTAGAATTCTCTTACACCCATGTTCGCCGGATATTTGTCCCAGTTCGTTACTCTCTGGGAATAATCCCCGATGTAGTAATACTCATTCGTCTCTACATCATTTGACTTATCTCCGTTATAAAAGCGGTCTGTAAATATCTGATACATAACCGCTCCCTTTGCCCAGTCCGGTGTGGAAAATCCGGGTACTACAACAAAGTTATAGTACTCCAGGATCTCGCGAGAGATTCCACATCGTCCATAATAATATTTTTCTGTTCCAGACTGCACTTCGAAACAATATCTGAAAGGATCCGCCCCCAGACGTATCTCGAACGTATAATAATCAAACTCTCCCTGTGTGCGTTCTTTTTCCATTACATATGTGTCAGCCGATGTCACAAGCCCTACTCTGTCCACATCATCCTTCGCCGTACGGAACCGGAATGTCACCAGTTCGTTCTCCTTCGGTTCAGGGGGATATACATACCCTTCTGTTCCATCACAAAATAAAGCCGCCTTATTCATATAACTAACACCTCTCTCATTTTTCGCTCCCGGAAAGGAGCACATTTTCTTCTAGTCTTCCGATACATCTTCCGGGAACAGCGCCTCAAATTCTTCTCTGGAAATCTTTTCTTTTTCCAGCAGAAGATCTGCGCATGCATGCAGAACATCATCATATTTTCTAATAATATGTCTTGCTCTGTCATAACATTCATCAATAATTCTCTTTACCTCCTGGTCGATCACAGTAGCCACGCCCTCTCCGTAGCCTCTTGCTGTGTGCGCCAGATCACGTCCGATGAACACCTCATTGTTGTCATCATCATAGTTAATGAGTCCGACTGCCTCTGACATACCGAACTTCGTAACCATGGATTTCGCCAGACCTGTTGCCTGCTTGATATCCTGTGATGCACCGGTTGTGATATCATCAAATACTTCTTCTTCGGCTACACGTCCGCCAAGTGATACCGTAATATCCTGAAGCATCTTTCCTTTTGTATTAAACATCTCATCTTTTTCCGGAAGCGGCATCGTATATCCGCCTGCACTTCCCGTTGGAATGATCGAAACACTGTATACAGGTCCCACATCCGGAAGCACATGGAACAGGATCGCATGCCCTGCTTCGTGGAATGCTGTGATTCTCTTCTCTTTTTCGGAAATGACACGACTCTTCTTCTCCGCACCGATTCCAACTTTTACAAATGCTTTCTTAATATCTTCCTGTTTTAAGAATACTCTGTTATCCTTCGCAGCCAGGATCGCAGCTTCATTCAGAAGGTTCTCCAGATCTGCTCCGGTAAATCCGGCCGTTGTCTGCGCGATCTGCTGCAGATCAATCTCCTCACTCAGTGGTTTACCTTTCGCATGAACCTTGAGAATCTCCTCGCGTCCTTTGATATCCGGTCTTCCGACCATAACCTTACGGTCGAATCGTCCCGGACGAAGGATCGCCGGGTCAAGAATATCTACACGGTTAGTTGCCGCCATCACGATGATACCTTCATTGACACCGAAACCGTCCATCTCTACCAGTAACTGGTTCAGTGTCTGTTCGCGCTCATCATGTCCGCCGCCCATTCCGGTTCCACGGCGTCTTGCAACCGCATCAATTTCGTCGATAAAGATGATACAAGGTGCATTCTTCTTCGCATCCTCGAACAGATCTCTGACACGGGATGCACCGACACCGACGAACATTTCCACAAAGTCAGAACCGGAGATTGTAAAGAACGGAACCCCCGCTTCTCCGGCAACCGCTTTCGCAAGCAGCGTCTTACCGGTTCCCGGAGGGCCTACCAGCAGTACACCTTTCGGGATTCTTGCTCCAACCTGGATATATTTCTTCGGAGATTTCAGGAAGTCAACGATTTCTTCCAGCTCCTCTTTCTCTTCTTCCAGACCTGCCACCTGGGCAAATGTCACTTTCTTGTCACGGTCTGTACTCAGTCTTGCACGGCTCTTTCCGAAATTCATTGCTTTCGAATTAGCTCCGCCGCCCTGACGGTTCATCAGACCGAAGATCAGGAACACTCCGACCAGTGTAAGGATAACCGGGAGAAATGTAGTTGCTGCCCAGCTGTCCTGCGGAATATCCGGCATGGTATAATCCACATTCTGATCCTTCAGGTAATCCTGGATCTCATTCACATCAGAGACATACAGATATCTGACATTATCGGAACTGTCATCTCCCTTCAACGTAATCTCCACGCGCCCCGTCGGAACGCTCTTGTTCTGATTCACTTCTACAGACTCAATCTTGTCATTCTGAACCAGCTGTTGGAATTTCTTCCAGGAAATCTCTTTCTCTCGTTGATCGAACTGATTGGTGAACCACAGTGCTGCAAACAAAAATACGACAAACACCAGAAATACGGCACCGTTCAGTCCTCTCGCTTTCTTATTATTCAATTTTCAGGCTCCTTTCTTATGACGCGCCTATTCTACGCCCTCTACCACTCCGATGAATGGAAGATTTCTGTATCTCTGAGCGTAATCCAGGCCATATCCCACAACGAATTCATCCGGGATATTGAATCCGACATAATCTACTTTTACATCTTTTACTCTTCTTTCCGGTTTGTCCAGAAGTGTACAGAGCTTCATGCTCTTTGGATTTCTCTTAGATAAGATGTCCATCAGATAATATAATGTTCTTCCGGAGTCAATGATATCCTCCACGATCAGCACATCTTTTCCTTCCAGTGTCTCATCTAAGTCTTTGGCAATCTTAACAACACCACTTGACTTCGTTCCGTCACCATAGCTGCTGACACTCATGAAGTCCATTGATACCGGAACGGTAATTCTCTTTGCAAGTTCACACATAAAGAATACGCCGCCCTTTAATACGCAGATCAGATGTACCTGCTTTCCGGCATAATCTTTACTGATCTGTTCGCCAAGCTCTTTGATTCTCTTTGCAACATCCTCTTCAGGAACTAATACTTTCACTTTCTCTGCCATCTTCTTCTCCTCCGTTAAATTCTATTTCCAGAATCCTTCTGGTTTTATCTGTAACCTGATATGCCTGGTTCTGTCTGTATCCGATGATCCACAGAATGTGGCTGCCATCTGCTGCCAGCCAGATCTTACTGCGTTCTTCCCGCGGGACCTTCGCATTGGTAAAATACTTCTTCAGGCTCTGCGTTCCGCCGTTTCTGTCGATCGTGATATAGTCACCGGGCTCTTTATGTCTTATTTTTACAGTGCTCTTAATTATATCATAGTCAAACCATTTCGTGTAGGTTTTTTTAGGAAATGCGCCTGTTTCCGCTGTTTGTTCGAACACCCGCATCTGCACTTCCGGTTCATTTCCGGCAGTATCATTCCCGTCTTTCCTATCTTTTTTCTCGGTTTTGTGGTCTGATCTGCCTAGTAAGATTCCTTCATAACATTTTTCCGCTGTCATTTCATAGGGAAGCATGATCTTTCTTCCTGTCTGAAGTCCCGACAGATCTTCGATCAGTCTTACATGCACCTGCTCGATATCTTTTCTGTGCCCGGCTGTCTCACACAGCAGTGCATGGATCAGGAAGGAACGGACAGTTTCATCCACATCCGTGAACATTTCGTTTCTGATCAGCAATCTGCCTTCCTCGTTTTTTACATCATTTTCCACATACCGTTCCCGGCATTTCAGCACTTCTTTTTCCATAAATGCCCACACCGCACGCATCTGTTCCATCGTCCCGGACATATGTGTGACCACCTGTGGATTGATCTCCTGCTCCAGATAAGGGATCACATGATTCCGGATCCGGTTCCTTGTATAATGATCTTCCAGATTCGTCTCATCCGTGCAGTAAGAGATTCCCTTTTCCTGTAAAAAAGCTTCGATCTCACGCCTCTGCACACACAGAAGCGGACGGATATACTGTACCGGATCTCCTTCTACCGGGCTGATACCGCCCAGTCCCCGCAGGCCGCAGCCACGGCTTAAGTTCCACAAAAGCGTCTCCGCATTATCATTCTGATGATGTGCCAGTGCAATCTTCGTTCCATTTCTCTCTTTGCACACCTTTTCAAATATCTGCCGCCTAATATTCCGCCCTGCCTCTTCCAGCGTTAATCTCTGCTCCTTTGCATACTGTTCCACATTCTCATGAAATGTCACACACCGGACTCCAAGGCGTTCACACAGCTCCTTTACATATCTCTCATCGGCATCTGCACTGCCGCCACGGAGACCGTGATGGATATGCACCGCTGTCAGCTCCAATGGTATCTCTTTTTTAAGTTCTTTTAACATGAAAAGAAGGCATACGGAGTCTGCGCCTCCAGATACGCCTGTGATTACATGATCATTTTCCTGTAACATATGGTGTGTTTCCACATATGTCTTCACCCGTTGATACATTCCGGCCTTCCTTTTCCTTCATTCTGTCTGTATTCTCTGTCCGTATTCTTTCTGCCTGCCCGATACCGGAGCTTCCTCTTACCGGTATGGGAATTATATAAGTTATATATAAATTAAATATATAGAATTTCTTATAGAAAGTCAACTTGTCGGAAAGTCAGCTCAGCCCCCACATCCCGATCACCAGCACCGTCATGTCATTCATCGGCATCCCGCCGGAACATGTCAGTACCTGACTTAAGATACTGCGGGCAAATTCTGTCGGATTGACGATGTCTGTCTCCCGGATGAATTCTACTAATTTTTCTTCCTGCGTACCTGCAGGCAGGGCATCCATCACGCCGTCTGTCACCATGATCACATACTCTCCCGATTCCAGATTCCGCTCTTCCCTGTCCAGTTCTATATTCTGCACGACCCCGATCGGAAGCGTCGTCGATTCGATCTTTTCGACTTCTTCTTTCTTTTTGATAAATGTTGCGGATGCCCCGGCTTTTACGAATTCGCAGCTTCCCTGATACAGATCGAACAGGCAGACATCCAGTGTACAGAACTTCACTTCTTCCCGCCCGGTCACCAGTGCCGTATTCATCATCTGCACCGCCGTCTCTACCGGGAATCCGGCTTCCAGCAGTTCTTCCAGCATCTCCACTACCATCGTGCTATCCCGGAATGCTTCTTCACCGGAACCCATACCGTCTGAAAGAGCAATTCCTTTCCGCCCGCCGGGAAGATCTTTCATCAGGAATGTATCCCCGGAGATCTGTTCCAGTCCTTTCCCGATCCTTGCCACTCCCTGCAGTGTCTGGAATTTTGCACCTTCCATACAGGCAATCGTACTGTATTCCTCTCCGATCACCAGCCGTTCTCCCTGTCTTGGAATCATCGTTCTTCCTATACATTTTCCCACCAGAAACGCGATATCTTTTGCAAGGATCACCCGGCCTTTCATCGCTTTTACCGTCAGGTGGACTTCATATTTCCCCTGCTGCGTCATATAAAATACAGCCGACAATAACTTTACATTTTCTTTTTTTAATGCTGTCTTTATACGCTTTTCCATATGGTCATCCTGAAAGATCCCCGCATCCAGTTCTCTGGTTGTATACTGTATCATTTTTGCAAAACTTGTAAGCTGTCTTGCATATCCTTCTCTTGCCTGTACCAGCCTGTGGTTCCACATCAGAATCTGCTTGGCATTCTCGAATTCTTCCAGGCTCTCCCGCAGGAAACGCGGTGCAAGCAGGCACTGTCTTTTTAATCTGCGTTTCAATTCCATATTCAGTTCTGCACCGTATTCTTCTGCCGCACACATGATCTCATACATCATCTGATAAGTCTTCGAACGCTTTTCTCCCAGACATTCCTCCCGCCGTTCGCAGCCGGCACAGACCTTTCCCGTCACCTTTTCAAACATTTCATCAATCTCTTCTCTGGACAGCGTCCCTTTGTATGCCTCCATATTCAGAAATGTTCTGGATAAATGCTGCAGTGAATCGGCGAATTTGTCCATCTGTACCACATATGGATTTACGAATATTTCCTGCTCTTTTATCTGTGCCAACTTTTTTCTCCCCTTTCTTCTGTCCTGCCATATCTCTGCTATCGGCAGGCTCTGCCTCCACCCGGACTTTATAAACTGTCCGGCGGTAAATCTACAGAACCTGCCACCGGCAGCTTCTTTCGAACGCATGGCGAGTAAAAAAAGCTTCAGGAATCTCTTCCTGAAGCTTATCATTCGTCTTAAATACTCTTATTTTGATTTAAAAATAATCTCGTTGTCATGTACCAGACCCAGCTTTTCTTTCGCTACATCTTCTACATATTTGTCCGTTCCAACGTATTTTTCCAGTTCTTTAATCTCTTTTTTACGATCCTTTTCAGCCTGGATCTGCTCTTTTAATTCCGTCTCCTGCGCCTGATACTCCCTGTTCTTCGCCTTTAATGTCATACTGTTTGCAGACACCATAACTGTCAACATGAGAACAACTGCGCTGATCGCCAGCACACTTCTCTTATGACTCTGAGAACGTCTGCGCTGCCGTCTTCTGCGGTTTCTCTGCTTTACATCATTCATATTAATTTACTCACCCTTGCCGGCAACTCTGCCGTTTCACTCACCTGTTAATTGCCTTTATTCTATCTTCTTTTTTTCCCTTTTTCAAGTGTTTCAGTAAAAAACACACTGCCCGGACTTACAATTTTCCGACATAATCTTTGTATAGCAACAATTAAAAATGACATAACACTTACGCCAATCGCAACACCTAGTACAAAATACCAACGTATACTACCACTGCTTGTGTAGTAAATCTGCACAAACAGAAAAACCGCAGTTCCAATCCAATAAACCAGATCTTCCAGCTCTACGACCCAGTGTGCATGATGTACTATATTCCGCAGACAGCCAATACAGCGGTATGCAAGACGTACGATTGCCCCATTCAGGATTGCCAGCAGAAATATGAACAGTTCTTTTCCTATCCCCATCTTACATTCCACCTTATTTCTTGTTTTTTCACATCCGGATCAGCGGAATAACTTTCCAAAAAGACTTTCTGCCTGCTTCCCTGCCGGATGGATATCCGAATATGAGATACTGTCAATATTTCCCGACAGGTCAATCTCTCCCTTTTCCAGATTCACACGGTTCACATGCAGATCCGTTCCTTTCACCATCAGCATCCCCTGCTCTGTCTCCAGTAATATTTCATTCAGATTAAAAGACAGTACATCAAGAACACCCGTCACCAGTCCTGCCTTCCGATTATTCAATACCAGTTTATGATTTTTCTGTACTGCTACCGGCTCCAAAACTATCACAACCTTTCTTACTAATCATATGAAAAGAAAACCGGAATTATGACTTTTCATATAATTAATAAGAAAGGCTGTGATGATCTGCTGCTTTTTGCAGGTTCTTTATAAGGTTTATAAATATTTGAAAAGGTCTCCTGCCTCTTCTTTTTTGGTTGTGTCTTTAATATCAAGAACTTCTACTTTTACGGTTCTTGTTCCAAACTGGATCTCTATGATATCTCCCGGTTTTACTTTTACCGATGCCTTCGCCGGTTTGTCATTCACCAGCACGCGGCCGGCATCGCAGGCTTCATTTGCTACAGTCCGGCGCTTGATCAGCCTGGACACTTTTAAAAATTTGTCTAATCTCATATATCAACTCTCCTACATACTCTGCTGTCCGCCGACTCTCCTGATTCTTCCGGACGCATAGTGCTAAAAAACCGGAGAGTGCCAAGACACTCTCCGGTATGAACCCTTACGGATAAATATTCCAAATTCAGATTACTCGTTGATAGCATCCTTTCATGCTTTACCAGCTTTGAATTTTGGTGCTTTACATGCAGCGATCTTCATAGTCTCGCCTGTCTGAGGGTTTCTTCCTTCTCTTTCAGCTCTCATGCTTACTTCGAAAGTACCAAATCCAACAACCTGTACTTTATGCTCTTTCTTTAATTCATCTGTTACAACATCGATAAATGCCTTTAAAGCTTTCTCGGAATCTTTCTTTGATAACTCTGCCTGGTCAGCGATAGCTGCGATCAGTTCTGTCTTGTTCATGGATATATTCCTCCTCTTATTTACATTTAGAATTCACGATTTCAATTCTTTTTATACAAAGTCAACGTCCATACCCGTCATATGGCATGCCTTTATGTACTGTTATACCTGTTTTCCCTGTGAATGTCAAGGTAAATCCCTCGTTTTCCCTGTATTTTCAACGTTTTCCGGCATTTTCAAACGTAATCAGAGATTAAATCCAAACACCTCTTTTAAAAACATTTTCTTCTCTTCTGTCTGCTTTATCGCTGTCTGTAGTTTCTCCGTATTTTTTACCGATATCCACGCCTTATTCGTACAATAGTATGAATTCGCAATTTTCCAGAACTTTTCCGGATAGATCAGACGGATCTTCAGATATTCGGTTTCACTTCTGCTAAGCGGATGGATCGCAGAATACGCATTCAGCATGCCGTCTCCCAGACGGATCTTCCAGCCGCTTTTTTCCATTACTTTTCTAAGAAAATAATACAGATCTTCCACCTGGATATCCCGGCGGAATTTTTCAAAATTCGTTGTAGCGATTCCTTCTTTTGTCATGATGATATTGTGATAATTGTATTCTCCGTGTGTCATCCCAAAGCGGCTCATCTCTTCTTTATACAGTTGTTCATAGTCCGACTGTTCCAGTTCACACACCGCAGCTTCCGCCCACTGATACATCAGCTCAAACTGTTGTAAAAATGCGAATTCAAACTCTCCTTTCGGAACGGCTTTTCTAATAAACTGCCGCACTTTTTTCAGTTCCCGGTTATGCCTTCTGTATTTTTCATCAGTCTTGATTCCCTCTGCAGTTCCATATTCCAGTTCATGCCGCATAACAATATGTAATTTTGCCAGATTTCTGGCGGATTCAAAGATTTCCCTGGTCTTTTTTATATCGCATTCGCGTCCCGCGTACCATTTTTTCAGCATATACCGGGCTCCATTCTCTAATGAAGATATATACTCCCCATTTCGATTCGCTGTCATGTAATCAATCTGATACTCCCCTTGTTCATAAAGCCAGGTATACAATTCGCATAACGCAGGGATTCTTTTTTCGGATGTCGTAACCTCCTTTAAAAGGAATAGCCCTTTGTTCGTTTCGCATAAAACAGCACCTCTGACTTTGCGGGTGCTGTTTACTTCTATATCATATTGTTCCAGTATTTTCTGTTCAAATTCCTGCATTTACGTTTCCCGCACCTTACACTTGATATTCTTTTTAAATGTATGTGGAAAATGGGGAAAATATTCAAATGGGGACGGAGGATTTTTAGAAATCCTCCGTCCCCATTAAAAAAAGCCCTGTCCCCTTCTATGTTTTCATCTTTTTCCACACTTTATCACGCTGTTCCATAGATTGTACACATCAGTTCCACCTATTTATCCACACATACATATTTTAACAATATCTCTTTTGAATTCAGTTCCGGTCTTTCAATTACCATTTCCAATAATTCATTTAACTTTTCCCCAATCTCTTTTCCAGGTTTCATTCCGACCTGGATCAGATCTCTGCCGGTCACAGCCAGTTCTTTTAAAGACACACACTGCCCTTTTTCTATAATCTCTGCATACCGCTGTTCTACTTCATCCAGATTTTTTAATTTTTCTACCCTCTGATATTCACTCTGAGCAAGCACATCTGCCCGCCTTACTTCCATATAATATGGAAATATATCTTCACCGATCTTGTTCATTGCCCTTCTGACATTCTTAGATTCTGCCGGCATCCGGTAATCATGATGCAGCACGAGTCTTGTAACCTTATGCAGCGTATCATTATCGAATTTCAGTCTTCGAAGCACTTCTTTTGCAATCCGTTCACTTCCTAATGCATGCATTTTAAAATGTGCAACACCATCCTCATCCATCGTCTTGTATTCTGGCTTACCCATATCATGCAGCAGCATTGTCAACCGGAGGATCTTGTCATTCCGGACATTCATCATGGCATGAATCGTATGTTCTCCGACTGTATACATATGATGTGGTGTTTCCTGCTCTGTCACCATCATCCGGTCAAACTCCGGCAGGAATATCTTCGTGATTCCAAGCTCATAAGCGGTTCTTATAAGTTCCGGTCTGTCGGACGTCAGCATCTTGACTAATTCAACCTGTATCCGCTCTGCACTGATATTTTCCAATGTCGGTGCAAGAAGTCTCATTCCTTCTTTTGTCTCTTCGTCAATATCAAATCCCAGTTGTGCTGCGAATCTGACCCCTCTTAAAATCCGGAGCGCATCTTCCGAGAAACGTTCCCTGGCATTTCCCACACAGCGGATAAGATGTTTTTCCAGATCCTGCATTCCGCCAAAGATATCTACGATTCCATCCTTGTCATTATATGCCATGGCATTGATCGTAAAATCCCGTCTGAGCAGATCTTCTTTCAGATTTCTTGTAAATGTCACTTCTTTCGGATGTCTGTTATCCTCATATTTCCCATCAATCCGATACGTCGTAACTTCGTATCCCTCATGATTCAGAAGCACGGTTATCGTTCCGTGTTCAATCCCTGTATCAAATGTTTTATCAAATAATGCCTTCGTCTCTTCCGGCATCGCCGACGTCGTAATATCCCAGTCCCCCGGTTCTCTTCCGAGGATTGAATCTCTGACACACCCGCCGACTGCGTATGCTTCAAAGCCATGCGACTGTAAAGTATGAATAATAAATTGTACATTATCCGGTAATTTTATATTAAAGTTATTCACATTATCTCCTCCGTTTATCCACAATATAAACATCATATCATATTTTTTATAGGGACGGGGGTTTTTTAGAAATCCTCCGTCCCAAATTAAAAATGTCCTGTCCCCATTTATTTTTTACTTATAATCATCCTCTATAGCATTTCTTACCCTCTTAGCCTGCTCCTTTTTAATTTTCAAACACATTCTTATAACATCATCAAATAAATTTCTCGTAGAAATATCATCTAAAATTTCTTCCGCACTAATCTGGAAATCTTTTTGCATTTGTTCAAGAATAACTTCTGCACGAACTTTTTGTTGAACAAATTCCTCTTCTGGTGTATCAATAAATAATATATTTCTGTCCACTTCTTCTCTATGAAAATCATAAAAATTCTGATTATTAACAAATTTTCCTTTAATAAGTTCCACTGCGTCTAATGCAACAATTTCTATTTCAGTTTCCTCATAGTATTCTCTTACACTACTATACTTGTATCCTTCTACGCTTTTACAGATATTTGCTTTTACAGGATTTCTATGAATGTATCGAAAACAATTCCAAAAATAGTTGGTATCTTCAATGCACTGACTCTTATATCTCCCCTCAAATACATAGCCTATTCTCTGATGAATCTTATTATAATAAATTGCGTAAATAGCTAAGATTTTAGCCATAAAAGAAGCTAATTCTTCCAAATCAGCTTTTATAAGTAAATGAAAATGATTTGACATGATACAATATGCATAGATTTGCACATCATATTTTTCTTTATATTCTTTTAAAAGATTCTGAAATCGGGTTTTCTCTCGATTACTGTTAAAAATTGGCAGTTTATTTGTACCACGATTAGTTACATGGTAAATTCCTGTACTGCTCTTTTTCCTTGGTCCTCTTGGCAATTTTTCCTCTCCCTTCAAATAAGGGACAGGGCATTTTTAATTTGGGACGGAGGATTTCCAGAAATCCTCCGTCCCCATTTAGGTATAAATTAATATGATTTGCCCCAGTAAGCCATATGCTTCGCAGGTTTTCCACACCAGATACACTTATCAGAAATGAATTCTTCATCTTCGATCAGACATCTTGTAGCAGCTCCGCCTGTGTTGTATTTTACTTCGCCTTCGCATTCCGGATCTCCACACCAGCATGCTTTTACGAATCCACGGTTGGCTTTGAACTTCTCAACCATCTCATCCATTGTAGTAGCTGTATCGATGTGGCTGTTCAGGAATTCTTCTGCTCTGTTGTACATATCCTGCTGCTCCTGCTCTAAGATCTCGCGGAGTTTTACTGCGATCTCATCGAGAGATACAACGATCTTCTCACGGTTATCACGACGTACAACAACAACCTGGTTCTTCTCGATATCCTTTGGTCCGATCTCGATACGTGTTGGGATACCAAGAATCTCCTGCTCAGAGAATTTCCATCCTGTACTCTTATCAGAATCATCAATTTTTACTCTGTATCCTGCTTTTTTCAGTTCATCTAACAGCGCATAAGATCTGTCAAGCACGCCTTCTTTGTGCTGGGCGATTGGGATGATTCTACATTCAACCGGTGCTACGTGTGGTGGCAGTACCAGACCATCATCGTCACCGTGAACCATGATCAGGGCTCCGATACTTCTTGTTGACCATCCCCATGATGTCTCATATGCACTCTGCAGTTCATTGTTCTTATCTACATATTTAATTCCAAAGGCATCCGGGAATCCTTTTCCGAAGAAATGGCTTGTTGCAGACTGAAGTGCTTTTCCGTCATGCATCAGTGCTTCGATCGTATATGTGTCTTCAGCTCCTGCGAATTTCTCATGCTCTGCCTTTCTTCCTGCTACGAATGGAATCGCCATTGTCTCTCTGTAGCAGTCCTTGTAAACTTCCCACATCTGGATTGTTCTTTCTTCTGCTTCTTCATATGTTGCATGAAGTGTGTGACCTTCCTGCCATAAGAATTCTCTTGAACGAAGGAATGGTCTTGTTGTCTTCTCCCAACGGAGAACGGAGTTCCACTGGTTCCATACCTTTGGAAGGTCTCTGTATGATTTTACTGTCTTAGCCCAGAGGTCACAGAACAGTGTCTCTGATGTAGGGCGTACACATAATCTTTCCTGCAGTCTTTCCATTCCACCGTGTGTTACCCATGCAACTTCCGGTGCGAATCCTTCTACGTGATCAGCTTCTTTTTCCAGAAGTGACTCCGGAATCAGTACTGGCAGGTATACATTCTCAACTCCTGTTTCTTTGAAACGTCTGTCCAGATCTGCCTGGATCAGTTCCCAGATTGCATAACCATTCGGTAAGTAGTTCATGCATCCTTTTACGCTTGAATAATCACAAAGATTTGCTTCACGTACAACGTCTGTATACCACTGTGCGAAATCTTCATCACGGGATGTAATGTTTTTAACTAATTTTTCCTTTGCCATGTTTCTCTTCTCCTTTTCAATTTTGGTGAAATCCTTATTTCACGTTATTTTTTGCCGGGAGCTCCATAACCTGACACAAAAAAACGCCGGGCCTTTCGACTCCCCGAAAAAGGGACCGAAAGGCTCGGCGGTACCACCCTAGTTAACTGCGACCCTTTCGCAGCTCTCTTCATTGGCCGTTAACGCCGGCTGACACGCTGCACTTTCATGCAGTGGCTCCAGGACCGGTTCCATGTGATGAACAGCAGATATCTCACACCATATGATATCCTCTCTGCAGCTGGATCTTCATGTACTAATTCCCTTCATCGCCATAAAATCATATTTAAAAATATTGAATTGTCAATTATTTTAATCCATGAAATATGTTTTGTCAAGAAAGCACTTGGCTATTTTCTTCACTATTTTTTTATTCTGCAAATATTACATTTTCTGAGCATTGGCCGCTCTGATCATTTCACATGGTTCTTACCGACATATCAAATTTCAAAGGCGTCACTGATGCCACCCGGTCCACATACACCGCATAGATATCACTGTCTTTTTCCAGACTCTCCATATCCACGTTCTTCTCACTCTTCAGCCGATACGGCTGACTGTAATCCCGCTTCTCAGGTCTCACAAAATAAAAATAATTCTGTCTGCTCAACACCGTTCTTCGTTCCGGATACGGGAACTGCAGCCCGTCTGGCACATTGATATTCCAGGCATCTGCTCTCATCGCCGATCTCTCACCCGGATTACTGTTTCCAGGCATTCCTTTCTCCAGAACCTGACGGATATACCGCTCCAGAATGCTCTGCGCCGCACTCCAGTCCATCTCCCCGAAGTCTTCAGAATGCTGTCTGGAAAGGTCCGCTTCGACAGACACTGCTATCCCCGGGATTCCATGACTGGACGCCTCAAAAAGCGCCCCCAGTGTCCCGCTGCAGGTCAGACAAGTTCCAAGATTTTCGCCGTAATTGATTCCGCTTACACAGAGATCCGGCTTCCTGTCTGCGAGTTCCAACACACCATGCGCCACTGCACGCGCCGGACTCCCATGCACCGCATATGCCCGGATTGTTCCGTACCGCGTCTCCGCATATGTCCCGGTTTCTCCATCCTGCATTTTCTCACGCCGTAATCCTTCCAGCATTCTTTCCGGCACTTCCACTTCTTCTATGATCCCATCGTCCGGACATCTAGGAAAAGAGCGCCCCATCCCCGTCTGCTGGGTATGAGGCGCTGCAATTAATACATCTCCTGTCTTTGCCGCAGCTTGCGCCGCCGCATACAAGCCCGGACTATGAATCCCATCATCATTCGTAACTAAAATGAGTGGTCTGTTCTTATTACTCGAATAATTCATATGTCTTCTTCAATACTTCATCTGTATGTACAGTAATATCTTTGTAGATCGGAATCATCTTCTTGTACAGCTCTACATTTTCCGGATTCGGTACAAATGTATCCTGGATCTTAACCATTCCTTCTACTGCATCTTCAAAGCTTTCATACACACCGGTTGCAACTGCGGCACAGATAGCTGAACCAAGTCCGGCTGCTCCGTTAACCACATTTCTTACCGCCGGAAGATTGAATACATCAGCAAAGATCTGCATGAACAGATCACTGTTGGATCCTCCGCCTGTGATGATGATCTTATCCAGTGTTACTCCTACTTCATTGACCATGTCTTCTGTATGACCCTTGATCGTCATTGCAACAGCTTCCAGAATAGAACGGTAAATGTGTCCTCTGGTATGTCTTCCGTCGAATCCGATCATGATACCTTTCTTATAGCGGGCATCTACAGGTGCCAGCCAGTCAAGAACGGTCATCAGTCCGTCACTTCCTGCCGGAACTTTCTCAGCTTCTTCGCTCAGAAGTTCTTCTGCAGACATTCCTTTTTCTTTTGCCATCTGGATGTAGCTGTCACCAAGTACATCTCTGAACCAGCTTACTGTCCACATACCTCTGCGGATTCCGTTGCTGTCATAGAAGTATTTATCCGGTACACTTGAGAATTTCGGCCATGCATAAGATGTGCCTTTTAAGTTCTCTTTTCCTTCCATCATGGCTGTTGTGTAAGTTCCCAGTGAGATGCAGGCTGTCTTATCGCCCATGCATCCGGTTCCAAGACCTTCCACCGCTTTATCGTTCGATGTTGCAACAACCGGAACTCCCTGTGGAAGACCTGTTGCTTTCGCAGCATCTTCTGTTACATATCCAAGTACATCTCCAGGCATTACCAGATCGAACAGCATCTCTCTTGGCATTCCTGTTGCCTTATAAGCTTCCGGATCATCAGACCATTTCCACTGGTCTACATCTACCGGCCATCCATATTCATAGTTGGCAACCGTATCTTTGCATTCTCCGGTCAGTCTGTGTGTGATATATCCGGAAGAAGCTACGATGTATTTTACATCCGGATTCACATGCTCGTATGGCTGTGATACACGGATATCCATCCAGCTGAGTGCCGGCTGTGCAAGTGTTCCGTCTTCTTTCAGATATGCTCTGCAGCAACGGATCGTGCAAAGTCCGATTCCCAGGATATCCTTTGGATCTCCTTCGAATTTATCCATACATTTTTTGGATGCCTTGCAGATCGCATCCCACCAGTCATCGTCCGGATGTTCTACATATCCCGGCTTTGGAAGGTCATACGGGCGAAGCGGCTCTCTTGCCTCACATACAATATTTCCGACTGTATCAAAGATCGTGATCTTTGCGCTCTGTGACCCTTCATCTATACCCATCAAATATTTTTTACTCATTGTTATCTACTCCTGTCTTACTCTGAAGTTACCGTTTGATTATCTTACCAGATATCCTCCGTCTACTACCAGCAATGTTCCATTTACATAATCTGCTGCTTTACTTGCAAGGAATACCATTGCTCCCATAAGATCCTGTCTTTCTCCCCAGCGGTCTGCAGGAATGTGCTCTTTGATCTTAACGTATTTTGGATCTTCTTCATTTCCACTTCCTGTTCCGGCTGTCATAGCTGTCTGGAAGTATCCAGGTGCGATACCGTTAACTGTGATTCCATATTTTCCAAGTTCGTCAGCATATGCTTTTGTAAGTCCCATAAGACCTGCTTTCATAGCTGCGTATGCAGGTGATCCAAGTCCTCCGAGGAATGAGAACAGTGAGCAGATGTTGATGATTCTTCCGCTCTTCTGAGGGATCATGTATTTTGCAACTGCGTGGCTTAAGTCAAATGCACCTGTCAGGTTGATAGCGATCATCGGATCCCACTCAGCTCTTCCGAAATCAAGTACATCAGCGATCTTGCAGATACCTGCACAGTTTACAAGGATGTCGATGCTTCCGTATGTCTCTACACACTTCTCAGCAATCTTGTCGCACATTCCATCTTCTGTCAGGTCTCCCTGCATGAATGTGTATTTTACTCCACAGTCTTCGATCATTTTCTTTGTTGTTCCATCGTCATCTACATAAGCAAATGTGAAGATGTTTGCGCCTGCTTTTGCAAGTGCCAGTGCAAATGCCTGTCCGAGTCCACTGTTTCCACCTGTAACAATTGCGTTTTTACCCTTTAAAGAAAAGAAATCCATTGAAAAATCATTAATTTTTAACATTATTTTTTACCTCCATTTTGTCCCAACATTTGTCTTTGCTAAAAACGAATCCCTTCATCTGCGCACAATGAAGAAACAAAAAAGAGAGAGTCCCTTCCACCCACTTCACGTAGGTAAAAGTTACTCTCTCTTTCGCTCTTTTAGTAACTGTCTATATTGTAAATCCAACACCCCAATATGTCAATATCGTGATAATACCAAAAGAGCCATCTTGTTTTTTATGCATTTTGCACAACTCTAAGTTCATTCTTCAATACTGGTGTAAAACGCACTGTCTGAAATTTTCTTGTAAATAATTCACACTTACACAGGAACAGATAGAAGATATTTCTTCCGCTTCCATGAAGTGTTTCAAAGTTTCCCTGTCCTTTTGCGATGCACAGATCAGCTTCATCGATCAGATGTCTTACCTCCGGATCGATCTCATCGATCGGTGTTCCCGGCACATCGGTTCCATTCGGCATTACATTTACAATATCCGTCAGGCCGATATCTTCTGCATCCTCATATGTCGCATCATTCAACGTAGGAAATCCTCTGACAACTACCGTTATATCTAACTGTGGATACAATCTCTTCAGAACTCTGATGAATATTTTATCCAGCACGATCTCACCGGCATTGTCAGTAATATACACCAGTGTTCCTGCTTCTTCCAGTTCATTCTTAAGTCTCGCCAGTTCATCCTCATTCAGCGTAACATCTGCTCTGTTTTCCAACAGTTCTCCCAGCTGCTCTTCACTTACATCATCCATTGCTCCAAAATCTATATAATTCCCCGTTACTGCATACTGGATAGCCGCAAGAAATTCATCTGATGCATTCTCTATATCGCCGCTGATCTTCTGCTCCATCTCCAGAAGTTTGTGGTTATACTTCTTTTTTGGCTTTTCATATGCATCCATAATGCCAACTTTTTCATCGACGATGGACAATATCTCCGCCATCATTACCGGAGCCGGCATATCTCCGATCCGTTTGTCCGTATTCAGAAATTTATCAATACGCTTCAGGAGCGTATCCCTGGTCTCTTCCGACACTCTGTACTGCTCCAGAAGTCCTTCTGCTTTGTTCCTGCAGCATGTCAGGCATACTGTATCCGCATTCATCTTTTCACCTTCTTCATAGTTACAGAGGCACTGCCTCCGGCAATGCCCCTGCACATTCTATTCTGATTATACTTCCAGTCCCTGTATTCTAACAGTCCCACACTCTGCGGTTCGATGTTGCAACTGCGATTGCACCTGCTTTTAACGCACCCATTACATCGTCTTTATCCTGTGTCAGACCACTTGCCACTACCGGTCTGTCAATCTTTTCTATTAGAAAACTCATAACCTTTGAAAGACCCGCCGGAAGAAACTCTACGATATCCGGATTGCAGTTCTTGATATGTTTTTCAATATTCGCATATGTAAAACGGTCCATCAGATAGAATCTCTGGATCGTAAACAATCCCACATCGTTTGCCCTCTTGATCATCGCTGGTTTCATACTGATGATTCCATCGGCCCTGGTATATTTCTTTAAGAAATCCACACTGATCTCTTTGGAAGAAAGACCAACGATCAGATCCATGTGCACGATTGCCATCTTTCCTGCCGCTTTTACTTTCTCCACAATCTCCGGAATGGTACAGATATCTCCATAAACAATATACACAATGTCGCAGTCTGATTCCGGAAGTGCTTCAAGCCATTCATCATTGATAATCTCCGGAATTACCGGGCAATTCTCTGTTGCCTCCATAAAAAAGTCCTTTGTCAAAGGTTCCATCTTCTATTCCTCCTTCACAGGCAGACGCGGACTCTCTATAGGCCTTCCATTACTGTCATAATCCTCTTTATGCACATCATATTTCTGCGGATTCTTCGCAATCTTCAGCAATCCTATGATCATCAGCACCATAATGAACATATTCGGGAAACCACCCAGGTTCGACGCTGCTTTGATACCGTCAATTCCGGCAAAGCTGATCAGGATCCATGTTACAACACCAACTGTAATTCCCCATACGATCTTCAGCCATGGTGCGGCTTCCTGTTCTTCCTGTGTAATACCATATGTGCAAAGTCCTGCCATCGCATTCGTGTTCGAATCCGAAGCTGTTACAAATGAGATAAATACAATAAACAAATAGAACGGAATAACGATTACTGCTAATGGAAGCTGCTCAAATACTTTGTATACAACCGCTTCTGTCCCTTTATTTAATAGAGTATCATACATTCCAACTCCGTTCAACTCATAATAGATAGTCGCTGTTGAGAACAGTCCCATCCATACCGTACTGAAGATGGCCGGAATAATGAAGTTACATTTGATCGCATCTTTGATCGTATACCCTTTTAAGATCTTTCCAAGGAATACAGCCGTTACCGGTGTCCATGAAAGCCAGTTGCACCAGTAGAAGATCGGCCAGCTTCTTGCCCATGTATCTCCAAATACATCACCTGACATCAGACTCATCGGAAGGAAATCTCTGACATATGCGCCCCAGGATTCTACCGACATATTCAACATATAAGCGGTCGGTCCGAATACCAGAAGGAATGCAAATAATACCATGTATACTTTTGCATTGACAGATGACAGAATCTTAATTCCTTTCATGACTCCCGATACGCTGGAAATGATAAATGTCGTAACGATAACGATAATAACGATTCCCCACATAACAGCACCACTCTTTAATCCGGTAAGATTCTGGATTCCTCCTGCGATCGTAAGTGTTCCGGTTCCAAGTGACGCTGACATACCTGCTACCAGTGTCACCAGACAGATTACATCGACTACTCCATTATATTTCTTTACTTTTTCTCCCAATGCCGGTACCAGTGCAGATCCCATAGAATATGACTGTTTCATATTATAGAATACAAATGCAAATACCAGTGTTGCTACAGTATAGATTGCATATGGTGACCATGTCCATTCCAGGAACATCGTCTTCATTGCAAATATTGCTGCCCCTGGAGATGCTGCTTTTACGCCTTCAGATGCCGGTGGCGCATACAGATGATATAACGGTTCTGCACACGCCCAGAATAAGATTCCGGCTGCGATCGTGGTACAAAGTGTGATCCATACCAGATCCAGGAATTTCATCTTTGGATGTGCCTTACTTCCGCCAATCCTTACTTTTCCAAGCGGCGAAAAATATACAATAATAACTGTGATCACACACATTACCGTAACAATATTAAACGCCCACGAGAAATTATTTAAGATCCAGCCTGTAACTGCATTCAATCCCGCCAGGAATGCATCTCCGTTCACAAGGCTGACTACTACCATCGCGATCAGTAACAACCACGGTGGAAAGAATACGGCTTTTCTTAATTTTAATTCTACTTTTTTCTCATTCACTGCCGCTGTCATAACTTTTCTCCTCTCTCTATCGTTATGTGCACTATCTTGAAACCGGTTTCTCTCAATATCCGTTCCAGTTCCTGTTCCTCCTTTTCTTTCATGATTCTTTTCGGAATTGTGAATACTTCCCGGTTCACCCGTAATACATAAAGTTTCTCGGAAATGTATGCTTCCGTATTTTTACCAGTTATTTCAATGGATTCATTCTTATCTCCATACTGAATTTTGTCATTTTGTAACCTGACATTATAGCTTCCCTTTTCCCCTGCAATCTTTTTTGCTCTCCACTTTCTGCTAAGCGCAGGCACATAAATGATATACAAAAGCAACAGAACCACGACACCCAATAACACGATCCAAAAGAATTGTTGTGTATTGCGTATATATGCGATCAATGCTCCCACACCGATCAGACTGATCACGCCTACATTTATATCTCTGAACTTCCCCTCTTTTTTGTAATCCAGACACAAAAGTGCCTCCTCTATCTCAGCTCTGGTAAGTTGATATTGAAATCTCAGCGATCTCCTCTCCTCTCTTTTATGATCCGGATCAGTTCCGGTACGATTTCGTACAGATCTCCGACTATTGGATAATGTGCGATCTCGAATATCCTCGCCTTCGGATCTTCATTGATCGCTATGATATTTTTTGTATTCTTCATACCTGCCATGAACTGTACCGTTCCCGACACTCCACAGGTGATCATGTAGTCTGGGCTCACGGTATTCCCCGATAAGCCGATCTGTTCTTTCGGCAACATCCAACCTTTTTCGACAAGTGCACGGCTGGATGCCAGCTTCCCTCCTACAAGTCCGGCCAATTCTTTTAACATCTCCAGATCTTCTTTTTTCTTCACACCGCGTCCGGCAACTATCAGTATCTTCTCTTCGGTAATTCCTTTTTCCACTTTTTCTGCCTTCGACGATATGATCTCTATCTCTTTACTTTCTTTCTTTACTTTTTTGTTTACATATTCTGTGACATTCTGATTGCTCTTATCCACCTTCTGCATAACTCCGGGCCTTACCGTTGCAAACTGCGGCCTGCTAAACTGTGTCACAATATCTGCCATAATATTTCCGCCAAATGCCGGTCTCGACTGGACAAGATTTCCTTCTTCATTGATTGCAAGACCAGTACAATCTGCTGTAAGACCGGTCTGGAATCTGACTGCCAATCCCGGTGCCAGCGATCTGCCTTCGTAAGTACCACCTACCAGCACGATAGAAGGCTTAAGTTCTTCTATACATTCCGCCATAATCTGCGTATATAACGGTGATTCATATTCATCTTCTGATTCATACAGATATGCTTTTTCAACCGGATAGCCTTTCAACGCTTCCCGGATTCTATCCATATCCTTTCCGATTCCTGCCACATAGACCGGATCTTTTGACACTTCGGACAACCTGACCGCTTCCCCGATCAGTTCTTCACTTGCTGTATGAAGTTCTCCTTTATAACATTCCAGATACACAAGGATTCCGGACCATTCTTTTTTATCTGCTTCTATCATCGTCCATCCTCCTTCAGTAATTCATTCAGGACTTCCGCAATATACAGCGCAGCCTCATCCTTTTCCATACACAAGAGTTCCTGTTTGCTGGTCCGCTCCGGAGGATAGATCTTCTTCACTCTTGTCGCAGATCCCTTCAGTCCATAATGTTCCGGATCCTGATCTTCCAGATCCGCCATGGAGATCCGATGGATCTCTTTTTTTCTTCCGCTGATCTTCAACTTAAGAGATGGCATCCTCGGCGGGAATCCGTCACGTTCTACGGACATAAGACACGGAAGTGTTGCTTTCGCCGTCACCGTTCTGTGTTCCATACAATATTCAACCCCTAACGTATGCTCATCCAGAACATCTATTCCGGTCACCCAGTTCAGTCTCGGTATCTGCATCCATTCCGCAATTGCACCGCTTACCTGTGCGGTGTCGCCATCCGTCGTCTGTCTTCCGCATAAGATCATATCATAATCATCTGCCGACTGTATCGCCTGCTTCAGTGTATAAGACGTTGCAAGCACGTCCGCTCCGGCAAATGCTTTGTCGCAGATCAGATATCCCTCATCTGCTCCCATTGCAAAGGCTTCCCGCAGGACCATCTCTGCTTTATCTGGTCCCATTGTAAATACATGCACTTCCCCGCCACATTGTTCTCTGATGCGGAGTGCTGCTTCCAATGCCGCAAGATCATATACGTTTACAATTGCCTGCAGCCCCGAACGGATCATTACACCGGTCTTTTTATCCATATCTCCCTGCGAAGTTGCCGGGACCTGTTTCATACATACTGCAATTTTCATACGCATTCCACTTCCTAACCCAGTATATTTCCCTGATTCAGTCTGCCTTCTATATCCAGATGCACCTTTAACTTTCTGCACAATTCCTGATAATCTTCCGGAACGCAGGCGCCTAATATCTGACGTTTTAACTTGCCGACGCCGTGTTCTCCCGACAGGACTCCATGTAAGTCTCTGGTACGTTCCGCCCATTTTCTGATGAGTTCGATACCTTTTTCATATGCTTCATAATCCTCCGGCAGGATATTCACATGCAGATGATTCTCCAGTGCATGTCCGAAGATACAGCCTTCCAGGCCAGCCTGGCTCATGTCTTCTTCATACTGTTCCAGCAGATCTTTAAATGTCTGCTCACCGATCACCATATCTGTTCCCAGCTTCGTGATCCGTTCATCTTTTCTTCTCTGTTCTTCGATATAAAGGTTCGCCGTCTCAGCTGCCGCATGACGGAATGCATGAAGCTTCTCCACTTCTGTCTCTCCGGACAGTGCCCATGCCTGATCCGGATCGCTTCCACACTCCATGGCAGCTTCCATCAGACTTTCAGCGATTACCTCAATTCCTTCTTCATTTCCCTGAAGCTCTGTGTAAACCAGTGCCTGGATATTCTCTTCGATATCCGGCAGTTCCTTGAGCTTTGTCATCGTCTCTTTTCTGGCTTCGATCAGATCCATACTTCTGCGGTCCATATATTCCACTGCCGCAATCTTTGCATCTTCCGCTTCCGGCAATTCGCTGCGAAGCATATCTACAAATCCTGCGGCACCGTCTTTTTCCTCAAAGAAGAAGACAATTCCCCAGACAGCTTCCGGTTTTGGGATTACTTTCAATGTGATTCTGGTGATGATTCCCGTAATTCCTTCTTTTCCTAAAACCATATCCAATGCATCCATCATCTCTCCCGGCAGGATTTCTTCTTCCTGTCCTCTGGAAATCTCTCTTACATTGCCTGCACCATCGATCAGACGGATACTTTCTATATAATTCTCTGTCTCCCCGTACAGCATGTGGCTGATTCCCTGCGCACCCGAAGCTGCGATTCCACCGATCGATGCCGATGTCTCTGTCGGATCCGGCGGCCAGAACAGATGCTC
>JBNMJT010000007.1:0-36385 GCA_050873945.1 Dorea sp. | reverse complement strand
GATGTGTAATTCAAATCCTGCTTTCATAAGATTGCGGACCATGGATTTACCCATGATGCCGACGCCGATGAATCCTATTCTTTTCATATGATTGTTCCTCCGTGTGTCTGTTATGATAAATTTTTCATTACCTTGCATCTTTTTTTATAAAATGCAATGCCATACCACAGCACTTCATTAATTCCTTCATCCTTTAATTCTTCGTCATAATGACTGTTCTCAATCTGCCCAAGTGCTTTTTCACATGCCTTTTGCAAATTTCCATCTTCTGCATATTTTATCTCTATGATAATTCCCTTTTCCATATCTTCGGTTTCTATCATAATATCACTGTAACCGTCTCCACTTTCCCTGTTGGAACGGATTCCCCAGTTTTCTTTCAAACCTAATATGCCAAGTAAAATACCATGGTAAAAGTTTTCTTTCATTTGTTTCCGAACGAACGTATCCCTGATACTGATTGTTTTCTTCAGATATCCATTCAGACGTTCCTCAACAGCTTCCGCATTTCCTTCTTCCAGTGACCTGCAGAAATCCGAAAGTCTTTTTCCGTCCTTTTTTACATTTTCCCTGAACCATGACATAATCTGTATTATGAAGATATCTCTGATCTCTCTGTTAGGAATTGCAAGACGGAATATTTTTCCATCTGCCGTCCCCTTCTGTGTAAGATATCCCGTTGTAAACAACACACTCCACATATTTTCTATCGAAGCGTACATTTCTCTATATGTCAGTTCCTGATGAAGTTCTTTTTCTATCTCTTCACCGGCTACCAGTCGTTCTATCTCCCGACGGATGGTTCCATTTTCCGCTTTTTCGACAAAGCGTCTTACAATTTCATTGCTGCTGGTATTCATCCAGTAATTTTGCGGTATAGAGACCTGTCCATTCCGTAAGGATTCCAGATGATTCAGCACATCCCACGGGCAATATACTTCTGTGTTACCGAAGCGGTATCCATCATACCATTCTTTGATTTCCCGGTATTTCTCCTGACAGTCATAATATGCTAGCATTTCCCGCACTTCTGTATCTGTAAATCCAAAGAATTCTTCAAAGTTTACGTCCGTGATCGAACATACTCTCAGATTATTCAGCCCTGTAAAGATACTCTCTCTGGATATCCTCATACATCCTGTAAGCACAGCGAACTCCAGACTGTCATTTGATTTTAATGCCTGTCCAAAGAAACCTCTGATAAGTTCTGTCATTTCGTCATAATATCCCTGTTCAAATGCCTTTGCCAGCGGGACATCGTATTCGTCTATGAGTATGATTGTCTTCTTACCATAATGCTTTGTCAGTAATCCAGATAACATCTTCAGACTGTTCACCAGAACTGCTTCTGTCATATCTTCTCTTAAAAGTCTCCGGTATGCATCTTTATCTATATCCGTTAATTGCTCACTTTCCAGAAGATATTGATGTTTTCTTGCCACTTCATTGACACTGAATATGATTAATTCCCTGGCTTTTGTATATTCCAGCGCAGATATTTCTTTCATTGACAGGAATATGACCGGATATTTTCTCATATATTTGCTGCAGATTTCTTCTTCATCTGCAATCTTCAGTCCTTCAAATATTTCCCGTCTGCTTTCGGAATCTCTTTTTAAAGCTTCTTCCGAAGCATCTGTTGAAAAAAAGCTTTTCAACATGCTCATATTTAAAGATTTTCCGAAACGTCTCGGTCTGGTAAAAAGTGTCACTTCTGATCCACTCATAACCAGGTCTTTGATCATTCCTGTTTTATCTACATAGTAATAATCATTTTCCCGGATTTTTTCAAAATTATCAATTCCGATTGGAAGTTTCTTTTTCATGTGGCACCTCCAGTTTTTATACCATCCGTCTGTTTTATACTGTCCGGCTGCTTTGTGCTGTCCGGCTTCCTACTCTTCTACTTTCTCCACAACTTCGCCCTGCTTTTTGTAAATGCTGCTGCCTGGTACGAATCCTCTGACGCTTGACAGTGGATAGATATTGCTGTGGCTTCCGATCACGGTTCCCGGATTCAGGACACTTCCGCAGCCGACTTCTACCTCATCTCCGAGCATGGCTCCGAATTTCTTAAGTCCGGTCTCGATCTTTTCGTCTCCGGCTTTTACTACAACGAGTTTTTTATCGGATTTTACATTTGATGTAATGGATCCTGCTCCCATATGGGATTTATATCCGAGGATGGAATCTCCGACGTAGTTATAGTGTGGAACCTGTACTTTGTTGAACAGGATAACGTTCTTTAATTCTGTGGAATTACCCACTACTGCGCCTTCACCTACGATCGCATTTCCGCGGATGAATGCACACTGGCGTACTTCAGCGTTCTTTCCGATGATTGCCGGTCCGTGGATGTATGCGGTCTGGAATACGGTTGCGGATTTGGCGATCCATACGTCTTCGCCAACCTGATCGTATTCATCTGCCGGAAGTGTCTTTCCGAGCTCTTTGATGAAATCACTGATCTTTGGAAGGACTTCCCATGGGTAGGTGACACCTTCGAAAATGTCCTTTGCGATGGTTTCTTCCATGTGGTTGTAGAGGTTGTTGATGGTTAATTGTTCTAACATGTTGATTCTCCTTTTTCTATTTCTGTTCTATTACTACTTTTTTCTGGTAATTGCACTTATCCGATGCATTTTACAAGGTTTTATCCTTCTTCTGCTTCTTGTTTTTATTCAACCTTATTTCTTGCTTCGATTTGGCTTTCTCGCCGGTTTCTTATAAAACTGCGCTGTCTTATCATAGCACGCCCTCATCTGATACTGATTATTCAATCCTTTTACCGCAAGTGTCCGTCTTGATACGAAGTCATCCAGCTTCTTCATATATTCATCCGAAGTGATATCTCCGTCCGCCACATAGGTCAGCCCCTTCTCCCAGCTTGCAGTAAGTTCCGGGTTCAGAAGCGGACGGATAGAGTGGTCTACGACATCGTAGATCATCTCGCCTAACATGGTCGGGGTTACGATCTGTGTCTTTTTATTCAATGCAAGATACTTGTTATTGAATAATTTTTTCAATATCTCTCCTCTGGTCGCACTGGTTCCGATCCCGCTTCCTTTGATCTGGGCGCGGAGTTCTTCGTCTTCGATGAGCTGCCCAGCATTTTCCATGGCAAGGATCAGGGAACCGGAGTTGTAACGCTTCGGAGGTGAGGTTTTGCCTTCTTTAATGTCCAGGGACTGCACCGGAAGGGTCATGCCTTTCTTCAGGCTCTGGATCTTTGCAAAGAAATCGGCATCCGTATCTTTATCCTCGGTACTATCCTGATTGCTGTCTCCACCATTATCTTCTGCTGCATTCCCTGCTGATACGCCTCCGCCAGTATTCGCTGCATTCCCGTCGCTTTTCTTTCCCGGCACGCCGGTAACTTTCAGATAGCCTTCTTCTGCCAGTACTTTAAAGCTTGAGAAGAATGACTCTTCTTTCATCTTCGTTACAATTGCCACCTTCTGATACACAGCCGGCGGATAGAAGATACTTAAGAAACGCCTTACAATCACATCATACACCCTCTGCGACAGATTCGGAAGTCCTTTTAATGCTCCCATGCCCTGTCCTGTCGGAATGATCGCGTAGTGATCTGTAATCTGCTTGTCGTTGACATATCTGGTCTTTTCCAGTCCTTTGTGGCTTCCGAAGCCTACGATATCCTGAAGATAGGGTTTCGCCGGTCCATACTGCATCAGACCATTCAGGTTCTTGTGGATTTCCTTTGCCACTGCCGTTGACAGGACTCTGGCATCCGTTCTCGGATAGGTTACCAGCTTCTTTTCGTATAATTCCTGAATAATACGAAGTGTCTCATCCGGGCTGATCTTGAACCGCCTGGAACATTCATTCTGAATCTCTGCCAGGTTGAACAGAAGCGGCGGATTCTTCTTCTCTTTTTTCTTTTCGATCGATACGATCTGGCAGGTCAGCGGGTGATCTGTACTCAGGTACTGGATCAGTTCTTCTGCCTTTTCTTTTTCTTTGAATCCATTTTCTTTATAGAGGTCAAATGATTCGAACCATCTTGAGCCCTTCACTGCTCTCCATTCTCCCTCAAATGTCGAACCTTTCTCGCCGATCGTACTTAACACTCTGTAAAACGGCGTCTCTACGAATTCCCGGATCTCCCGTTCTCTGCGCACGACCATGCCAAGGACACAGGTCATCACTCGTCCGACCGATACGACAGAATATTTCGTATTCAGGTAACTGGAAATGCTGTTGCCGTATTTCAAAGTCAGAAGTCTGGAGAAATTGATTCCCATCAGGTAGTCTTCCTTCGCTCTTAAGTAGGCGGAAGCTGCCAGATTATCATATTCTTTTAAGTCTTTTGCTTCTTTGATCCCGCGCAGGATCTCTTCTTCTGTCTGTGAGTCAATCCATACACGTCTCCGGTTCTTGCCCGTCACACCCGCCTGCTGTTCTACCAGACGGTAAATGTATTCTCCTTCGCGTCCCGAGTCGGTGCAGACGTAAATGGTGTCTACATCTTCACGGTTTAAGAGTCCCGATACGATCCGGAACTGCTTGGATACCGCAGGAATGACTTCGTATTTGAACTCCTTCGGGATAAAAGGCAGAGTCTCAAGACTCCACCTTTTTAATGCCGGATCGTATTCTTCCGGATAGCTCATCGTAACCAGATGTCCGACACACCATGTCACAACCGCTTCGTCCGATTCCAGATATCCGTCTTTTCGTTTTGTATTGATATGCAATGCCTTGGCAAACTCCTGCGCTACGCTGGGTTTTTCGGCAATGTATAATGATTTCCCCATGTAATTATGTTACTCCTTTGTCTGTGTATATGAGTAGAAACTTTTCTCACATACTTTGATACACAAAATATTTTACAATGTCAGCATCTGGTATATTTACTTATGCAGCATACGCAGAATCTTCCCGATAAACTTCTTTGCAAGTCCGCCTGATCTCTTTTGCGCCTTTGCAGTCTCTTTCTTCTGCGCTTCTTCTGCAGCCTTTAACGCTTCTTCCATAAAGACTGCCTGCGAATCAATCATTTTCCCGGAAGTTCCTTCTTTCATCTTCCGTTTCATGTATGTGCCGTCTTTCTGCATTACCCTTGCCTTAATATTATCGCTTAACATGACTTTCAGGTCATGATTGATCTGCTGTCTGATGCTCTCATCCAGCACCGGGCATGCAACTTCCACTCGTTTTTCCGTATTTCTTGTCATCATGTCAGCGGAACCGATATAGATTTTCTGATCTTTTCCAGTTCCGAAGCTGAAGATGCGCGGATGCTCCAGATACCGGCCAACCACGCTCATCACTCTGACATTTTCCGTATATCCTGGTACTCCCGGTAGTATACAGCAGATTCCACGAACAATCAAGTCTACCTTCACTCCGGCACAGGAGGCCTCGGATACTTTCTTTATGAAATCTACATCTGTTACGGAATACATCTTCATGACGATGCGTCCGTTACTTCCTTTTGCAATTTCTTCGTCCATCATCTGTAAGATGCTGCTTTTTAAGCAGAACGGTGATACGATCAGATACTTATAATTGCCCTGAAGATTGCCGATGGACATATTTTTGAAGAATTCTGCCGCATCCTGGCCGATTCCCGGATCTGCGGTCATCAGGGACAGGTCTGTATACATGGCGGCTGTCTTCTCATTATAATTACCGCTTCCGACCTGTGTGATATACTGGATGTCATTGCGGTTCCTGTATGTGATCAGGCAGATCTTGGAATGTACTTTGTAGCCGTCGAATCCGTAGATGACGCGGCATCCTGCTTCTTCCAGACGTTCTGACCAGTCGATATTGTTCTGTTCGTCGAATCTCGCACGAAGTTCGATCAATACCGTGACTTCTTTTCCATTTTCCGCTGCCGCGCACAGATATTCTACCAGTCTTGCCTTCTTCGCCAGACGGTAGATGGTGATCTTGATCGTCATAACGTTCGGATCCACGGACGCATCTTTGATCAGTTTCAGGAACGGATCCATGCTCTCATATGGATAGAACAACAGGATGTCCTGCTTCTTCACCTGTTTTAACATGCTTCCTTCCTGCACATGTGCGGATCTCTGCGGGGAAAATGGTTCATAGACCAGGGAGCGTTTCATAGATTCCGGCAGATTTCCTGCGATGGAGAACATGTAATCTAACTTCATCGGCATCTTCGTCCGGAAGATCTGTGCCGGTGTGATCTTGAATTTATCACAGAAATATTCCTGCATCTTTGGTGATAATTTCTCTGCTGTCTCTAATCTTACGACTGCCATCCGGCGGCGTTTATGCAGCGTTTTCTGCATAAGTTTGCGGAAATCATCGGTAACCTCCAGTGCCTCATCGTCCGGAGATACGTCTGCATTTCTCGTTACGCAGATATAGTTCGGATCGGACACTTCATACTGGTCAAATATCAGATGCAGATATTCCATGATTACCTTCTCCATGCGGATGTAGCGGATGTCGTGTCCCGGGAGCATCAGAATGTCGGATACATAGGCCGGGACCGGTACGATTCCGAGCATCTGTTCCTTTCCTGCTTCCCCGCTATTCTCTTTACCATGCTCTTTGGTGCGGTCTTTTCCATCTTTGTTCTTCTTTCCGTCCGGACTTTTCAGACTCGCTGTTACATAAATATCCTTGTTCAGCAGATGTGGAAATGGATGGCTGCTGTCCACGATCTGCGGCGACAGTACCGGCAGGATCTGTTCTTTGAAATATTTCTTTACATACTTCTTCTCATCTGCTTCCAGTTCTTTAAAATCCAGTCCGCAGACTCCGTATGGGGACAGTTCTTTTTTGATCTCTGCGTATGTCTTATCGCGTTCTTTATAGAGCGGTGCAACTGCTTCGTAGATGGCATCCAGCTGTTCCTGTGCTGTCATCCCTGACCGGCTGTCTCTGTGTCTGTCATCTGTCTGCACCATATCATAGAGGCTTCCGACACGGATCATGAAGAATTCATCTAAGTTGCTGGTGAAGATGGCCACGAATTTCATACGTTCCAGTAATGGCACGCTCTTACCTCTTGCTTCTTCCAATACCCGCTGATCGAATCTCAGCCAGGAAAGTTCTCGGTTCTGTGTGTAGTTTAGTAGTTCTCGGTCCATAGGGTCCGCCTCCGTTTCTGATGTTGGGGTTGTTATGCTTTAGATGGTGTTGTCACCGTTAGATTTCTTTTGAAATATGCTTTGGATTATTTTAACATGGAAGTATATGCGAATGCAATCCAGAATTAATGTTAATTGATATAAAAATATAAGGTACACTCCCGTATATTCGGAATGTACCTTATATTTTTATCTACAGGACCGGACACCCCGGCCTTTATTACACGAAACACAAATGATATTTATTTTGCCTGGATATATCCCTTGGCAGTAAGTGCCTCAGCGCAAAGTACAGCTCCGCCTGCCGCACCACGTACAGTGTTGTGAGACAGTCCGATGAACTTGTAATCATACATGCTGTCTTCTCTCAGACGTCCGATAGATACGCCCATACCATTCTCGTAGTTCACGTCTGCTTTTACCTGTGGTCTGTCGTCTTCTGACAGGTACTGGATGAACTGCTTTGGAGCGCTTGGAAGCTCTGCTTCCTGTGGGAATCCCTTGAAGCTTTCCAGTTTTTCGATCAGCTGTTCTTTGGTTGGCTTCTTCTCGAAGTTGATGAATACAGCTGCTGTATGTCCGTTCAGTACAGGAACTCTTAAGCACTGGCATGTGATCTTTGGCTCTTCTGCAAGTTTGATCTCGCCGTTTTCGAGTGTTCCGAGTACACGCAGAGGTTCTTTCTCACTCTTTTCTTCTTCTCCGCCGATGTATGGAATGATGTTCTCGATCATTTCCGGCCAGTCTTTGAATGTCTTACCTGCTCCGGAGATTGCCTGGTATGTTGTAACAACAACTTCTTTTGGTCCGAATTCTTTCCATGCTGCAAGTGCCGGTGTATAGCTCTGGATGGAGCAGTTTGGCTTAACAGCGATGAATCCGCGTGTTGTTCCGAGACGTTCTTTCTGTGTCTTGATCAGGTCGAAATGTGCAGCGTTGATCTCAGGTACTACCATCGGTACGTCTTTTGTCCAGCGGTGTGCACTGTTGTTAGATACAACCGGTGTCTCTGTCTTTGCATATTCTTCTTCGATCGCTCTGATCTCGTCTTTTGTCATATCTACGGCACTGAATACGAAATCTACGGTAGAAGCAACTTCTTCTACTTCATTTACATTTTTAACGATTAAGTTCTTAACGCCTTCCGGCATTGGTGTATCCATTTTCCAGCGTCCGCCTACAGCTTCTTCGTATGTCTTTCCTGCTGAACGTGGGCTTGCTGCTACCGTTACAACCTCGAACCAAGGGTGATTTTCAAGCAATGAGATAAAACGCTGTCCAACCATTCCTGTTGCTCCTAAAATACCTACTCTTAATTTCTTCTCCATCTTCTTTCTCTCCCTTTCTTTTTGCCATTCCTTAATATAGTTCCTGTATTATTTTATCCGAATAATATATTCAGATTTCATGTTGATTCTATATTGCCGAATCCTGTGTTGCTGAATTTTATATTTTTTCTATTTCTTACTTTTCTGCTTTTTAATATTCCGCCATATATTTCTGATAAGCTGCAATCGACTTCGCCATCGCATCCTTTCCTGGTGCTCCGATCGTGATACGCTTATTCACGCAAGTCTCAAGATCAATTGCTTCGTAGATGTCTTCTTCGAATACCGGCGAGATCTTCTTGTACTCTTCCAGCGGAAGTGCATCTAACGGAATCTTCTTCTCGATGCAGGTCAGTACCAGTTTTCCTACGATGCCGTGTGCATCTCTGAATGGTACGCCGTGATTTACCAGATAGTCGGCTGCATCTGTCGCATTGGTAAATCCGTGTTTTGCGCTCTCTTCCATGCGGTCTTTGTTGAACTGCATGGTCTTTAACATGCCGGCAAATAAGGTGATACATCCTTTTGCGGTATCCATGGCATCGAATGCCCATTCTTTGTCTTCCTGCATGTCTTTGTTGTATGCAAGCGGGATTCCTTTCATTGTGGTAAGCAGTGCATTTAATGCGCCGTATACACGTCCCGTCTTACCTCTTACAAGTTCTGCGATATCCGGATTCTTCTTCTGCGGCATGATACTGCTTCCTGTGCTGTATGCGTCATCGATCTCTACGAACTGGTATTCATTGGAATTCCAGATGATGACTTCCTCGCAGAATCTGCTCAGATGCATCATGATAATGCTGAGTGCAGATAACAGTTCTAATAAGTAATCTCTGTCGGATACGCCGTCCATGCTGTTCAGTGTCGGTCCGTCAAATCCAAGTAATTCTGCTGTGTATTCACGGTCCAGTGGATATGTCGTTCCTGCAAGTGCACCGGAACCAAGCGGGCATGTATTCATACGTTTTGCGATATCTTTCAATCTCTCATGGTCTCTGCGGAACATCTCAAAATATGCTCCCATATGATGAGCCAGTGTGATCGGCTGTGCTTTCTGAAGATGTGTAAATCCAGGCATGTATGTCTCGACATTTTCCTCCATCACGTGAAGGATCACTTCCAGAAGTTCTTTTACCTGTGCATCGATCTCGTGGATCTCGTCTCTGGTGAAAAGCTTCATATCTAATGCAACCTGGTCATTTCTGCTGCGTCCGGTGTGAAGCTTCTTTCCCGGATCTCCGATGCGGTCGATCAGTGTTGCTTCTACGAAACTGTGGATATCTTCGTATTTATCTGATATTTCTAATTTACCGGATTCTACATCTGCTAAGATGCCGTTTAATCCGTCTGTGATCTGTTCTTTTTCTTCTTCCGTTAAGATTCCTTGCTTGGCAAGCATTGCTACGTGTGCAAGGCTGCCTTTGATATCCTGCTTATAGAATCTTTTGTCAAATGTAATGGAAGCGTTGAAATTATATACTAACTGGTCTGTTTCTTTTGTGAAACGGCCTCCCCATAACTGTGCCATATGGATTCTTCCTTTCATTTTTAAGTTTACTGTTTTCGATTTTAACACATTTCCGCATAAAAGCAAATATTATTACAGGAATTTACATATTTATTCATCATAAAACTGTGCTTTCTACATGAATCTCTGCAATTTTCACTTTCTTTTTATGCATTTTCTTTATGAATTGCCTTCATAAATTTATCTTGCTGTTCTTCCTCGCGCTGGCGTTTTGAAAATTCGCATCCACAGTAATCCTGCCGATATAATCCATACTGTGCAGATAATTCCACCGATCTCTTATATCCATTCTTCTTTTTAAAGTCCGATGTCAGGTATGCCACGCCGTATTCTTCTGCAAGTTTTAATCCGATTTCATTCAATTTAGCGGCATTCTTCAACGGGCTGATGCTGAGCGTCGTTGTAAAATAATCGTATCCGCCTTTTTTTGCGATCTCTGCCGCCTCCCGCAGACGCAGTTCATAGCACTTGAAACAGCGCACACCGCCTTCTTTGACGTCTTCCAGTCCTTTCGCCATTGCATAGAATTTTTCTTTATCATAATTGCCGGCAATGAACTGCACCGGATATTTCGTATGCATTTCCCCGATCAGCGTCTGCTGTTCAATGATACGCTTGCTGTATTCGCTCTCCGGGTAAATATTGGGGTTGTAATAGAGTACCGTGATTTTGAAGTAATCGCTCAGATATTCCAGCACATAACTGCTGCACGGGGCACAGCAGCTGTGAAGAAGAAGTGTCGGTACTTTCTCTTCTTTTTGCAGATTTGCAATTCGTTTGTCCAGTTCTTTCTGGTAATTTATCTTGGTTAACATGTAATGTCCTCTCTTTTCTTACATATCAGCATTTTACCACACACACCACATTTATTCACCTATTTTCTGTCTGCGGCATATCTTACTTATATATATTATTTCTATTTTATTTCTAATTTCATGATTAATAATTGCACTTGCGGGAGGTTTTCTATGGAAGCGGTTCGGGAACAGATTTTGAATCTGCAGCATATTTCTTATACCTATCATACACTCGAGGGCGAGACTCTTGCCCTGTCTGACATTTCATTTTCATTGAAAAAAGGAGAATTCGCCGCCATCGTGGGCCCTTCCGGGTGTGGCAAATCTACACTGCTTTCGCTGATCTGCGGACTGCTTCCGTGCAGTGACGGACAGATCCGGATCAACGGAAAGCATCTGAAAGAAAGTACGACCAATGTAGGCTATATGCTGCAGCACGATGAGCTCTTCGAATGGCGCACAATCTACAATAATGTAATTCTGGGATTGGAAGTTCAGCATGCGCTGACTGCGCGTACGAAGAAACGGGCGCATGAACTTCTGGAAATCTACGGGCTTGGCGACTTTAAAAATTCCCGGCCTTCGGAGTTATCCGGCGGGATGCGGCAACGCGCCGCCCTGATCCGCACGCTCGTTCTGGAACCAGAGCTTCTCCTTCTGGATGAGCCATTTTCTGCCCTGGATTACCAGACGAGACTTCAGGTCGGTGATGACATCGGGCAGATTATACGGAACGAAGGAAAATCAGCACTTCTGGTCACACATGATCTGTCAGAAGCGATCTCACTTGCCGATCGTGTCATCGTACTTTCCAGCCGGCCGGCAACGATCCGGCAGACGATTCCACTTATATTCCATCTGGACCACGATACTCCATTGAACCGTCGGAGTGCTCCGGAGTTTAAAAATTATTTCAATCTGATATGGAAGGAGCTGAATCAAGATGAAAAAGATAGCAAAGACCGGCTTACAAACTGACGCTGAACAGACTGACTCTGAACGAACCGGCTCTGAACGGACCGACTCTGAACGGACCGACTCTGAACGAACCAACTCTGAGCGAACCGACTCTGAACGAACCGACTCTGAACAAACTACCCCTGAAAATCGTATGGAGTCCGGCATCACCCATACATTATCTTCTACAGCCCAGCTCGCCTTTTTGTCAAAGTACCGGCTGCACAAAAGAATCGTAACAACTGCCCGCATCCTGCTTCTGGTCATCTTCCTGTCCGTCTGGGAACTGACTGCCTCACATCAGATCATTGATTCTTTTATCTTCAGCAGTCCTTCTAAGATTGCCCGGTGTTTTCTCGATATGGTCCTGGACCGCAGTATCTTCCGACATCTTGGAGTTACTTTATACGAAACGATTGTCAGCTTCTTCCTGGTTATTATCGTCAGCATTCTGGCTGCGATCCTTCTGTGGTTCAGTAAAAAGCTTTCGGAGATCCTGGAACCTTATCTGGTTGTCTTAAACAGCCTTCCGAAATCAGCACTGGCCCCGCTTCTCATCGTATGGCTTGGTGCTACGCGTACTACTATCATCGTTGCCGGTATGTCGGTGGCAGTCTTTGGAAGTATCCTGAATCTGTATACCAGTTTTATGTCAACGGATCCGGGAAAGATGACGCTGATCCGTACACTTGGCGGAAAACGCCATCAGGTACTTACCAAGGTTGTTCTTCCAAGTTCAATCCCGGCGATCATCAGTAATATGAAGGTAAATATCGGGCTTTGTCTGGTCGGAGTGATCATCGGGGAATTCCTGGCTGCCAGAGAGGGACTGGGGTATCTGATTATTTATTCCAGTCAGGTGTTCAAAATGGATTGGCTTCTCATGAGCATCTGCCTCCTCTGCCTGTTTGCCATGTGCCTCTATGCAGTCATCAACCTTCTGGAATCCTGGTATCTGAAAAAAAGATAAGAGATGAACTTTTTACGTTCATCTCTTATCTCTGTCTTCTTTCTTCTCTTTGATCTGCCGGATAGCTTCTTTCACAGCGGCTTCTTCCTCTTCTCTGGCGATTCTTTTCGCCATGTGTACTGTGCCAAGCAGATTCGTGATCAGGATAACCGCCAATGGGATTAAAATGATCGGGATAAATACCAGTGGATTGGCAACAAGCCTTGACACCTTTCCGATTACTTTCGAAGACGCCACGACTTTTCCGATCAGATATTGTTCCTCTACACCGTAAGAATCTACAACATTGTTGTTGTCACCCTTTGTGGTAAATATCCGTTTTCCGTCTTGTTCCTGAATCTCTGTCACACGGTGCGTATTTACTGCGCCGTCAAGCAGCGGATCCTGGGAATAGAAAGAAATGACATCTCCTTCTTTTATTTCCTGTGGATCAACTTTCTTAACGATGATCATCGTATCCACATCATACGTCGGTTTCATACTGCCGGTCGTAACTCTTAATGCAGTGTAACCGAACACCGTCGGTGCATCTCCTGATTTGGTAAATATAACTGTACACAGGACAAAGACAGCTGCCGCAATGATCAGTACCGACAGAAGGTTGATGATTCCATAAATGATCTTCTTTAACTTCATCATTTGTCCTCTCCATCTTCCTTCGGATTCTTACGTTCCTGACGTTCTTTTAATGCCTGGACTATATAGCGTGACAGGCTGTTGGCTTCTGCTTTCGCCTCGGCTTTTGCCTTCGCCTTTTTCGCCGTCTCAACTTCTGCTTCTGCAGATTTTCTTATTGTTTCAATCTGCTGTTTACTTTCTTTTTCGATTGCAGCGATCTTATCTTCCGCTTCCTGCTGTGCTTCTCTTGCTTCGCTTTCTGCTGCATTGATTCTGTCCGCCGCCTCTTTCTCGGCCGTCTGCTGTGCTTCCAGAACTTTTTCTTCTGCTTCCTGCTGTGCTTGCGCAACTGCTTTTTCCGCTGCTTCCTGCGCTGCTGCAATCTTGGCTTCTGCTTCTTTCCGTGCCGCTTCGACTGTTTCTTCCGCTTCACGCTGTGCTTCCGCTGCTTTTGCTTCCGCCTCTTTCTGCGCTGCTTCGACCGCTTCCGCCGCCTCTTTCTGCGTTGCTTCGATTGCTTCTTCCGCCTCTTTCTGTGCCGCCGCAACCTTCTCTTCTGCCTCTTTCTGTGCCGCCGCGACTTTCTCTTCTGCTTCTGCCTGCGCTGCCGCGACTACTTCCTTCGCTTCTTTCTGCGCTGCTTTGCTTTCTTCTTTTGCCTTCACTTTAGCTGCCGCGATCTCTTTTGATGCTTTCGCTTCTGCTGCCGCAGCCGTCTCCTGAGCCTCCCGCTCCATCATGGCAACTGCTGCTCTTGCATCTGCTTCCGCCTGTTTTACGGCATCTTCCGCTTCTGTTCTTGCCTTCTTTTCTTCCCTCAGCTGTTTTTCATAAGATTCCCGTTCTTCCGCCATCTGATTTTCCAGTGCTTCCCGTTCCTCTTCCAGCTGCTTTCTTGTCTGCTCAAGGAATTCCATCTGCTGGTTCAGTGCATCCATCTGCCATTCCAGATCCGATACATTGTTCTCCAGTTCTTCACATCTTGCAGTCTCTTCTCGTAACTTTTCTTCCGCATCCAGCTGTGCCTGTGTCACTTCTTCGACAAATACCTTGCGCACTTCCACGTCCGGAATATTGCGGTCTTCTACGATCTCTTCTTTGATCTCTTTTATAAATTTCGGCTTAACCGGTTCCAGCTTCTTTGTCTCGATCTCACTCATTTTACGTGGATCGGATACCAGCAGACTCTTGAATACCGTATAGTTGGTGATCATGTTGATATACATCTGTAACAGGTATTCCTCATCGAACTGTAACGTAGAGTCCTGTTCCTCGATCGTATAGCCGACTTCATCGTAGCCTTCAATAAACTGCCAGAGCTTATAACAGGTACGGTAATCCGGATCTTTCATCATCAGGTTGGTCCGCTGGATCGGACTTCTCACTTTCGCACAGCCATTCATAATGTCACAGAATGAACTTGCCCGCAGTGTTCTGGACATTCTCCGTACACGGTCGATTCTCTTGAACAGATCCATGTTGTCATTATCATTTTCCACCAGACTCTGACGGTTCTTGATCGTCATCTCTACTTTGTAAGAGATCTCCTCGTATGCATCGTCGACCTTACTCTCCATGCTCATCACGTTGCAGGTCTCGTCTCCCGTAGACCAGAAGATCACATCTGTTCTCTTATCAACGAATGCGAAGAGCCGCTGGATCAGATGATATACAAAACGGTTTTCATACAGATCATAGCTTTCTTCCGTCGTCACATTCAGGATCTTTGTCGGCATGATATCACCGGCCTCATTCGTCGTCACAAACTGTGTATTCTGACTCAGATGTCTTACACTGTCAGCCGTGATCTTCTTTGCCAGCGCAACCGGCACCACTTCCTCCGATGTTGTGATAAATCTTCTCGGCTTATCCACGATGTTGAAGATGGCTTCGATTCCTTCTTCTACTTCCGTAAGCCAGCGTTCATCTACTACCTTATGTAAGATTCTGTTTTTCTGTTCCAGGGTATTATCCCCCGCCTGTATCATCTCGAACAGGTATTGGAAATACCGGTCTTCTTCCAGGGCATAACCTACGCCTTCCGTATATTTCGAATATAATTCATTAATCGTATCCGCCATCTTCACCCATTTCCTTTTTCTAAATTTTATCTGTATGCCGTCAGGTTCTTCCGAATCTCCGGCGATTTCAAGGAATGCCATACGGGATCTTCCCGCATGGCATACATTTTAATACAGATTCTGAATACGTCTCAGGTACATCTTACTGTCCTGCATTCCCTCTGCTCCAAATGTCTTCTCGATGTAATTAATAAGACCTGTGATCTCATCTCTTACAAAGCTGACATTCATACTTTCGAATTTCTTTAATACTTTTCGTGCGATAATGTAATCCATTCCGCCAAGTTCCGTTCCGCCGCATGCAACATAGACCGGAATAAAGTCATATAACTGCTTCATAATACGGTTACCGAACGAAAGCTTGAATCTTGTGATCAGGTAATTGTCAAGCTTCTGCATCTTCTCCATCAGCTCGTCACTGATCGGGTGTTCCACTTTCGCTTTCTGGAACAGATATTCCAGATGCTCTGCCGTAATATCGCAATGCGGATGCGGCTCACATTCGAATGCCTCTGCTCTTTCATTCAGCTCGATCGGCATCGCACGGTCATATACCTTATCCGTAATGGTAAATGTCGAATCGTCATTATTGGCAGTTCCGATGAACCATGTAGAATCTGCCACATGGATCTTTCCATCTTCCATCTTCACCGGATCTCCCTTCCATGCGGTCGGGACAAGGTCAAGCACCCATTCATCCTTGCTTGGCATCTCCAGTACGGATAACATTTCAGCAAAATAGTACTCGATACGGGCAAGGTTCATCTCATCCAGTACGATCAGGGTCGGATCTTTTCTGTAATTGGCTTCATATAACGCTCTTAAGAATTCTGTCTCATTGAATTTCTTCGAGAATTCATTAAAGTATCCAAGTACCTCTGAACGGTCACGATAAGACGGCTGTACCGATACGATCGTTGCCGGATTATCCATGTAACGGCTGAACGAGTACGGAAGACTGGTCTTACCTGTACCGGAGATACCTTCCAGGATCAGCAGCTTACTTGCCGCCATACCTGCCACGAATCTCCGTACGATCTCAGGTGTATAATAAAGTCCCATCTGGCTTGCTGCGAACAGACGGTAGCCTTCTGTAAAATCTTCCAGCGATATCTCGTTATCATACTGCGGATACTGAAAGCTCCTGTACTTCGCATCCACGAGAGAAAGCTTCGGAAAACGGTGATCCACATTTGCTTCTTCTTTTCCTTCGATCACGGCACGCACAAGCGGCGCTTTGTCCGGATCTGTATTGCCCGCAGCCATCGCTGCCACAGCCTGTCCCGCCGGGATCTCATTTCCTGTGACATTCTCCAGATTCGGGATCACATCATCGGTAAGCGCAGACGCTCCCATATACGGGATACGCTCCACACCACCCATCGCATTGACCTTCAGTGCCAGGATATTGTTCTTTTCTTCCATCAGATCCAGCACCTGTTTGTTCAGTCTGCCGATCTCTCTGTACAGTGTTGCATTGTCTGTATTATCCGCCTTCAGCTGGTGGTGCAGGATCGCACGGCGGATCAGAAGCACGATGATCAGTACCGGAATTGCAAGTAATAAGATCATCAACAGTACCGAAAGGATCTTCCCCGGAATATTCAGCGTCGGAAAATAGGTCCGGAATATCATAAAATATTCTACCCATCCTGTTATAAATAATTTTAAAAATGCCGCAAGCCATGTCACCAGGTTATAGACAACCTGTGACAGCAGCTCATAAGCAAACTTTAAAAATTCACTCACGGTTCTTATCCCTCCCCGTTCTGATCTTCAGCCTTCTCTTCGTCCTTCTTCTCTTCGTCTCTCTTCGCCTTCTTAAGCTCTTCTTCTGCCTGTGCACGGAGTGCCTCTGCCTCTTCTTTCAGACGTTTTGCTTCTTCGAGTGCAGCCTGTGCTTCATCCTTTTCTTTTGCAGCTTTTTCGGCATCTTCCTTCTGTACCTTTGCATTTGCGATCTCTTTTGCATTCTCTACCGCAATTGCTTTCTTCAGTCTGATGCTGATCATGATCAGGTTATATACCTGATAAATGAAGAATAACAGCATCGGAAGTACGATCACGATCAGGAATCCCATACTGCTTGACAGGAAGTTCATAACCTTTCCAAGACCGGAAATGTGTCCGATATATTTACCTACGATATCTCCGTCAGAGATCACATGCTGGTCCGCGATTCCCTTGTTGTTATCACCGACCGTGATGTAACTTCTCACACCATTCGCTTCTTCGATCTTCTGGATACGGTGAGTATTGAGTGCATACTGGTTATCAATGATCGTGTGGAATGTGATGATGTCGCCTTCTTTTAACTTCGAAGTGTCACATTTCTTAATAAAGATCAGATCCCCTGACTGGAACGTCGGTTTCATGGAATTGGTCTCTACCGTCATTGGTGTATAACCAAGAATATTCGCTACATGCTGGTCATCCTTTGTCGCCATGGTTGTAAATGCATAAAGTGCTGCCAGCAAAATAATTGCCCACAGAACTACGCTGATCACAATCGTGCCTATCTTTTTTACTGTTTTCATAGTTCTTTCTCCCTTGTATGTAAAGTCTTTCTATATAAAGTTTCAAATTCCAGTCTTCCTGTTCCTTTATTTTGAAACTTTTTTTCCTGATTTCGTTTTTGAAGAGGCATCCTTTGTCTCTGTAGATTCTCCTGTAAAACGCATCCGTATCGCATAATCTGCTGCTTTGATACTGTCCGTACACGCCGGATCTGTCCCTTCCATCCAGATATGGACCAGCACCGGCTTGTCCACCTTCTTCTTCAGGGAAAACATTGCGTTATTTCCATTGAGCTTCATGCTTCCCGCTGCCGGAAGTCCGAATGTCACCGCATTATTTGCAACCGAACGGGTATCCCCCATCCCCTGATCATAGATCCAGGTCTGGCCGTCCGCAGTAAATGATATCCTCATAGACTCCGGAAGTGCAGCATTACTGGAACTGATATTCGTTCCATCCGCAGAATCTGCACTCGTATCCGCACTGTTCAGATGCACGATCATATCCTTCTCTGCCATAAAATGCAGGGTAAATGTCAGATATGCGCCCTTCGTATCTGGTACAGCCGTTCCATTTTCATACGTAAATGTATTATAATCCGTCGTAGTAACCGGTTCCAGCGGAGTCGTCTGCATGGAAAATCCCTTCTCACTCTGCATTCTCGCCGCAATGGATTCAAACGAAAGCTTCTTCACATAATCTTTGAATTTCTCATGTGCATCCAGATCCATCCTCATATCAACATCTGCCGCAATGTCCAGACTCATCGTCTTGACCTTTGTCTTGTCGGCAATGGAAAACCATGCAACCGTCGCCGCTGTGATCGCTGCCAGTGCAAGCAGAACCAGCAGGACTGAAGTATAGAAACGGTTCCTGACCATACGTTTTTCTTCTGTCTTCTTCATCAATTGCCCTCCTTCTGGTCAAGTACGCCATAGAATGCAAGATGAATATCGGCTTCATTCAGCTGTACGCTGTCTGAACAGTCCGGGTCACAGCCCTCCAGATAAAAATATACATCTACCGCATATATCTTTCCAAGTTCCATACTGACAAGTGATTTCTCCGGAAGATTTATCTGTGTATCTGTAAAACTCACCGTATAATCACTGACCGGAGCCGACGGGTCAGATGCTGCATACACACTACCATTATTATACCCCAGAACCTGATTCTTGCCCAGTGTTTTTCCATTTACTTCCGTATTATAAATCTGGACATTTTCCGGATTCTCCGTTTCACTCAGCCTTAAGATAACCGGTGAAGATGTATCCTCCCCGAATACCAGGCCGAGTCTGGACGCATTCAGCAGATATCCGTCCGCCGCCTGTCCCAGAATGCCGTCACTCTGATCCAGATAAAGGTTCATCCTGCTTCCTGCCGGCCATCCTTCTCCCTGTGCTCTTAAGTATACTCTTCCGTGATAGTAATTCGCCTCATTCTCTACCAGACTGAATGCCGATGCCGTTCCTGCCCCGGTAAACGGCGCATATACGAACTCTCTCAGATTCACCGTCGATACCGGCAGCAGTGTCTCCGCATCCGTCTGATTCACCTGCGTGATCGGTGCAGTTTCCACACTTTGAAAGCTGCTTCCCCCGCTGCTGCTGATCTGCAGCTCCAGTGTCTCATCGCCGGTTCTGGCTGTTGCTGTATTCGTCTGTACCGCCCGGTTGGAACTGAACCAGGCAAGGGTTGCCGCCGCCAGCGCCATCAGCGCAAACAGCGTCGTCACACCCAGAAACCATGTACGGAAACTCCGTTTCATTGCCTCTCACCTTCTTCTCTCTTTTCCTCTGTATCTGTCTGTCGTCTTTCCCGGCCGCCGTCTGCCTTCATGGCTGCCCGCATGACATGACTCAATCTGTTACAGCTTATCTGTTACTGGCTGTCTGTTCCTGCAAATGCCAGCTGGATGTCTGAACTCCGGCTCTGCACTGCATTGATGCACTGCTCATCGCACCCTTCGAGATACAGCCAGTATTCTACCGTTGCCACCTCATCTGCTTCGAGCTTTACAAGTCTTGTATTTCCCGCACTGAAATCCATATCGCCATTCCCGGCATTTACCATGTAATCCGAAAGTCCGGTCGACGGATCACTTACATACTGCGCCTGTCCGCTTCCATTTACCGAAGATACCACCGTCTGGCTTCCCGGAACCGTCTGCTTTGACTGTGCACTTCCCGTCGATCCGAGTTCATCCAGACGGAAAATGTATGTCTTCGTTCCCTCTCTAGCCGTAATCTTCATACCGAACCGCATCGCCGCAAGTGCCTGCGGATCTGACCCAAGCTTTAGCTGATCCCGGTTAAAATACACGTCACAGGCTGCATTCTGACACTGCAGATACACGGTTCCATGTAATGTCTCGGTATCCACCTTGCTGTCCGCATTACTGTACAATACCGCCATTCCATCCTTGTTCTGCGCTGTTACCTTATAAAAATGTGTCAGGTCCGCCGTCGATACCGGCTTCAGTGAATCCGGATTACTTGCATAGACCAGTTCACACGTTTTGTCAAATGGACCGCCCGAATTCTTAGAGATCAGCAAAGAGGCCGTTCCCTCACTGACGGTTCCTCCCATTGGCGTTACATACGTAGACGCCCGTCCCGACAGTGAGAACCATGCATACGTTGTTCCGACTGCCACAATGATCAGAAGCAGCAGGCCGGCAATTGCGGTACGGTAAGAATGCCGGAGCTGTCTGATATCCTGTTTTTCTTCCTGTTCATTCCTGTTCTGCTTATGTTCCACTTCTCCGGTCACGTATACCGCCCCCCTTTATCTTTCATTTCTCCTGCTTAGGCTGTTTTTATCCTGCACTTTTCTGTCTTGTATTTTTCTGACTCACATCTTCCTGTCTTACATTTTCCCGTCTTACATTTTTCCGTCTTGCATTTTCTTATCTCACTATACCGGCAAATGACATTGCAAGGTTTTTTAGTGTCTGGTTCGCCAGATTCCCTGTGCAGTCCTCATCACAGCCTTCCAGCCAGATATAGACTTCTACTTCTACCGAATCTCCCGGCTTTCCATCTGACGTACCAGATACGGTACATATCTTCAAAGAATCCGGTTTCAGCGTAACTTCTCCCGTTCCCCTATTATAATTGCAATACGCATCTGAATTATATGGGGTAAATGCAACAGTTGTCCCATCGGTTCTGGTGCAGTCCAGTACACTTCCTTCCTCTCCGTCATCTGTATTGTACTGCGCCTGCGGATTCTTCTTATCACTGATCGCAAAAATATACTCTCCCGCCATCTGCTGATTTCTTCCCGGCTGATGTACGATCAGTCCGACACGGATAGCAGATGAGATCGGATTGTTCTCATCACTGTCTTCAAATCCGATGTCTGACAGATAGATATCTGTCGGATTGCCATTCGTTCTCAAAAACAGACTGGTGTGAAAATAATCACTGACCTGTCCGCCGGTAAATACATTCGCCACGAGCGGTGCCTGATCCACACCTCCGTCTTTAAATTCCGTTACCTTCTGGAATCCTCCGCTGACCCGGTTCGTTGACACCGGCGTCAGGCGGCCGGAAAAGCTGTCCAGTACTGCTGCCGAGCTGTAGTCCCCGTCATATGAATTACTGATCTGTAAGTTGACACCGGTTCCAGCCGCCATCCGGACATTCGTCGTGTGACGGTTGGTGTTATAGATATACCAGGCATAGGTCGCAGCCAGCGCGGCAAACAGCATGATCATGATCGCTATCATGGATGAGGTAAGCCTGTTGCGCAGATTCTTCGTTGTTGCATCTTTGTTCTGATTATTTATTGTTTTTATGTTGTTCATTTCTGTATTATCTAACATGTTTTATGCCTCAGGCTCACCTTCTCTCTATATGTTTAATTTTAATATTGGTAAATTTATTTTCATCATAAAATGGCATAAAAATTCAATGTTATATTAGCATACGCTTGGAAGGTTTTCAATGTTCTTGTAGGAAAAAGTCTGGAAATGTCTTTTCTCATGTACTTTTACAAAAGCAGGGAGGATTCCATGATATAACTTCATGAAAGCCTCCCTGTTACTTAACTTTTTAGTTTCTAAATTTTAATCTACAAATTCCGGTTTAATCCTTGTTAATGTATAGATAATGTAATCTGACTTATCCGTTCCGTTTACTCCAAGTACTTTCGCTGTTAGTACTACTTTGTAGTTCGAATATTCATGATTATCGTTCTCAACATTATCAACCTTCACAAGTAAACGAATCGCCTGACTAAATGTGTCTCCATTAAAGACCACATTATCTGTTTTTAACATATTCGTTCTGCTATCCCAATACTGATCCTTCTCTATCCTCCAAGTCCATGTATTATCAGTATATGTTGGTTCCGTAGAGCCCTTTGACACTATTTTTATATCCATATAATCATCTTTCGCATCTATCGGATTCTGTTCATTATAGCTTTCTGTTTGTCCTTCAGCAGTATTTTTTTCTTTTACTGATAATGTAAATTCTACACCTGTCGAATTTTTTAGTTTATCAGACAAATCCTCAATATCTGCCAGCGAATATGTGGCCGTAGTGTCGATTACTGCATGTTCCTTGTCTTTATCCAGATTGTATTCCAAATCCAGAAGATTAATTCCAAGCTGGCTGATATTGTCGGCATCGTATGTAAGCTTTGCTCCGTCTGTCTTTTCCCTATAATATTTCATGGCTGTATCAGTCAGGGTTTTCTTTGTATTTGTATACGAAAGACTCTGTTTTTCTGTCGAAAGCTTGGATATATAATTCATCTTCGCATATGCTTTCGGAATGTTTGTTCCAGTATCTAGTGTACTTTCCGGAATGACACTTAATCCGTTTGCCGGAATTGCTGCATCCAGCTTCGCTTCAACCCAGAATTTATTATTGAGTTTTTCACTTAATTCACGAATTTTGCGCAAACTAATAGCATTTTCCTGACTACCGTCTGTTGATAATGGCAATTCCATATTTCCTCCATCCGATTCCCATTCGTATCGAATTGCAACAGGATCTTCATCTGTTGTTGTGCTCCAGTTATCTTTATTCCATTTATAATATGTCTTTACACCATCCTTTTCTGTGTATACATAAAATTTTGCTTCTCCATTCGTACCACTCGGGAACTGTACGGCATTCATCTGTTCACTGTTTCCAGATTGTAACATTCCGGTGAAACTTTGATATAATTCATCTTCTTCATTATAATACTGTCCTTCTGGAACAGTTATCTCATCTTGCAATGAAACCTTTACTGTTGAATCAGCTGCACTGATTACCTTTGCCTCCCCGCGTGTAATAGTCTCACTTAATTCCTGTTTATATCCACCAGATAATTGGAATGTACTGGCAGTATTTCCTTGCCGGTCTGGTGTAGTTGTATTTCTCAACAATTGATTAATATTATATGGAATATTTCCGTCAAGTTCTGTCGTTATACGGCCATTTATAGGCGATTGCCCCTCTTGATTTGGTACTGTAATAACCAGGTAATAATTTTCTTCACACTTTTTAGTTTTATCAATCGTTACTAAATATTTTTGCTGTGTTGATACATCTTCACCTGCTTTCGGCAACCGATAATATTTTCCGTCATAACACACAGTAGCTTCTTCTTCGGAGCTTGCTTCTACAAATGTTCCCGAATTATCCGGAGTAACCTTCACTCCGATCAGTTCACCAATACTAGATGATGCAAAAGATTTACCCTTGCTATCTTTAAATTGTGAAAATTCAAACTTTCCTTCCTGATTATCTTCATCAGCTGTATAATAATACGCTTTCTTAGTCGTATCCTGGCAATTAATCAGGGTTAACTGAGTCCCTTTTGGCAATGAATCATTAAAATTAATTACTTTTTCCATTGCACCTGCTACATTTCCGCCTGAATTAATATAACTTTCCCAACCATAGTCCATATCCTTTCCGAACGCACTATTATACTTATATGTAAGATAAGCCGTCATTGCATTATCAAAACTATCAAGAACATGATTAGTTAAAGTATCGTAATTTTCCTTTTTAAAATTTGTTCCATAACTCAGCGTAGCTGTAAAATCAACCTCCATCACACGACGTACAATAATTGGAATTTGTACTTGCTGAACATGATCTTCACTCGCTGTAAATGTAACTGTAAGAAGTGTAAAACGATTATTATCATTATCATATTCTGAGCTCACCTGAAACTCTCCATTATTTACGTTCAAAGTAGTTGCCGTTCCATTATCCTTGAATTTTTTTGATTCACTGTCATACGAATAAGTTCTCACCGAATAGCTCACTCTGCCTGTCTGACCCTTTGCCTGGCTATATCCACCGTTCGTAACAATGTTCAAATATTTTTCAATATTTCCTGTATCACCTCCGGTAATTTTTAATACTGGAAAATCTTTTTCTACGCCCTCCTTTTGATTACTGTTATACGTTGAAATTGCATTATTAGCTGTAAAGCCGGTAACATCTGCTCCTTGATATGTATAATAAAACGTATCTTCAAATGTTCCAGTATTCTCTTTATATATTTTTTCTCCAATTGTCTCATATGTTGTCGTTGTTGTTTCATCTTTTTTCTCTGTCTTTTCCGTCCATCCTGCACCATCACCAAACAGATTCTTCTTCTCATTTTTTTCATCTAATACACTCAGAGAACTTACCGGACTTGTAGTTACATATGGAGGCGTACCAGTCTGTCCAAGCAATTCTTTCTTCTCTGTTCCTGCCTGAGCACCGCTTGCAGCACCTGTATAGTCCGCAAAGGAAATGAATGCATTTGTTCCAAAATTAAAACTTCCTCCATCATCTGTTAATCTTGTCCATGACTTTTCGTCTTCTATATCTGTCCATGTTGTTCCTTTAATGCTTACTCCGGCAAGATACAAATGTTCTACTCTACTGCTTGAACCACTTCCACCTACTAAAATCCCCACTTTTCGAGTATCCGGCGGCCATCTTTGTTCTACAACTCCATAAACTTTTACATTATTCAACTGTATATTTGAACCTTCCAAAGACCCATACATAGAACTGGTCAATCCACCCGTTTCTGTTCCATAAATTTCAGTATCTGTTACAGACAAATCATATAATGACAATTTTTCTTTTTTGCAATAATCCTCATTACCGTGCTCCATTGTCCCTAAGATTCCTCCATTATATGCTTTTCTGACACCAGAATTTATCAGTGTATCCTTTACATTACATCTTTGAATAACAACATTTTGATGTCCTGTCATATATCCAAGAATTCCGCCTGCACCAGCAGCATTATCTGCTCCAGAAGTAATTTTTACTTTTGATGAAACGTTTGGACTCAGATTAGCATTTGTAGAATCATCAGCAGACACTCCACAGTCTTCCAATACAATTTTTCCAGTTATATTGCTCCATGTACCGGTCTGTATTATTCCTGCAATTCCTCCTATACCTGCTTTTTCAACATTGGATTTGGCCCTGTTTCCTCCTTCAATTTCGCCATTAATCAGATAACAATTTTTAAATATCGTTTTGGTATTATTTGACTTTACATATCCTGCAATTCCCCCTGCATTTGTAAGACCTGTTATTTTCGATGTTCCCTGTACCGTAATATTATTTATTTCACAGCTATTTGATTCAATATGCCCAAGCACACCGCCTACATTACATTGAGAATCCACTGTAATATCATTTAAAATAGCCTTTTTTGTATTTTCCCCTGTATTTACTTCCAAAGACGTATCAACTTTTCCAAATATTCCTCCTGCTACACTGAAATCAGGATTTACTTTACTGTTTTGATCCACGAAAATTTTATCCGTCGCTTTTATTGTTGAATCATCGGCTACTACCTGACAGGAAGCTTCTGTCACACTCATAGAACTTACTATACTGCTTCCCTGTGTATCATAAAAATCAGTATTATTTTTTGTCAGATAGCCTACAAATCCACCAGAAGCATACGGAGAAGTTACTGTCAAATCCGCATACTGGCAATTTTCCAGATTAATTCCCATACTGTTTCTATTTTTGTTATTTTCATTAACAACGGAATTTCTCAACAACATTCCAATACCTTTATTAACCTCATTAACACCTCCCATTCCTACACTTCCAAACAAACCGCCTGCACTGTTTGGTCCTTTAAATTCTCCGTTTTGAATTTTAACTTTACAGAAGTAATATTTCGTTTTATCAGTATCTTCTCCCATAGAATTTGCAGATGTATTTCCGGCAAAACCTCCAACACCCACACAATACAATCCAGATTCTTCTTCAAGATTCGTTGCACTATCCACAGTTGCACCATCGGCATTATAATACTGCAATGATACTATCGCTTTTTTATTATTTTCCTGCTGCTTTTCAGTACCAATTGTCAATTCTTTTACTAATGTATTATTTTCTAATTCATTTGCTGCTGCCGCATGTACTATGTTAAAAATGCCACCATAAGAAACTCCATGGAAATCATCATCAGCATATTCTTTTATCTGCATATCTACAATAACCTTACAGTTGTTTCCATTAAATCCAGCAAGCAAAGGTTTTGCATAATTCAAACCTAATCCTACTTTGCTATTTGTTCCATCCCAGATTTCAAGTGCACTGGACATATATCTGGCTGATATTCCCTGATATCCGTTACCGTAACCAGTCATATCATATTCTTTGTCTCCTGTTGCCGTAAGATTAAAAATAGTTTTTCCATCTTCCGTCCCACAAAGATTAAATGCTGCTCCGGCATTATTACCATATTGACTCATAAGATACGGTGCATTGCCTTCGCCCGGAGCATTTCTGTCATCATTTACAGCAGTTGCAAAATCTTCGCTCACAGAATCTTTTTCACTAATATGATTGTATTTGGCATTTCTCACTTTTCCGTAGATTCCATTTCCGAAACTATATCCATTTACCGAGCTTCCTGCTTCCAGATCTTTTTTATATGTATAGGTATTTCCACCAGCTGTACCACCACTGTTTATAAGTGCCGACATAATTAAGAGACCTTGTGCATCTGACATACCAACATTATAACTGCCATTTGCATAATTGGTTGTTATACATGAAGTATCAGATGTATCCAACTCATTAATTTTATAATTTTTATTACCATTTTCAACTTTGCAGCCTTCGCTGAATGCATATCCATCCAATACTCTGCCAACATACGGATTAACATAAAGACTCTTTGTAGCATCCTCAGATACTCCCTCTTTATCACCCACATCTTTCAAATTATCATTGGACAGTCCAGCGAATCCACTCATATTACGGAAAATCACTCCTCCACCGGAAACAGAGCCGACATAACCACCAGCTTGAATCAAATGCTTCGCACTGCCTTCTAATTGTAATTTCCAATCAGAATCCATTGTTACTTTTACATTATCAATGATATTATCACCACCAATAACATATCCGATTACACCTCCAAAAACTGCTTTGGATTCAAATTTTAAATTATCTGCATCAGCCGTTGCCGGTACATCTTCTGCTTCATAAGAAACTGTTTTTCCTGTACCTTTATAATTTACAGTTAAGTTTTGTACTACACTTCCATAACTGTACGAAATCAACCCTCTTGCGCCTCCTGAGCCACGCAACACAAGTGTACATCCATTCTTATTAGTACTGGTCAGCACTCCTCTAAATGGATATAATTCATTTCCAAAGCCATTGAAATTATCTAACTCTATCTGGTACTGATTGCTTCCTTTTGACGTTTCTTCTCCCCGAAGATCATAGTATGCACTCAAAAGATAACGATGCATTACCGTATTAGGTAATATTGTAGTGTCTGCATCTTCTGCATTTTCCCATTTTCCGTCAGCTATCTCCTGTACATGAACCCATTTCCACTCCTTGTTCAGATTCTTATATTCATAAACCCTGTCTTCCTGACCATCTGCTCCTTCATATAAACTCTGATCATTGGTGATATTAACCTTCCAGTTTTCTCTTGGTATTCCACTCGACAGATAATCTGAAATTGTATTTAACTCAAACGCACTGGTTATCTTATATGGATGTCCATAAGTACCACATCCTTCTTCCATGTTACTCACGCGCTGATTAACCATAATTTCATGATACTGCCCATTTGTTTCTTCGTCTGGCCGTATTGCAACATATGGAAGATATTTCGAAAATGAAGGCGGCTCTTTTAATGTTGGATCTTCATCTTGTACATATCCCTTTTCTGTCCGATAAGTACTCAGATTGTAATACCATCTCTGCTTTTCACTATACTCATAAGAATCACTTATTTCCTGTCCATACGTTACATTATGTATATGATTTGTTTCTTCCCAGTCCTCCTCTTTATCGAACGTGTAAATTGCCGTTCCAACTCCATTATCCTTATACTGAAAACTTTCCAGAAATGATGAATGTGTAAAAATCCCACCATTTTTTACTGTCTTATCTGCCAGTTTCATCTTATTAAATGTCAGGGATATCTGTGTTGTATTCCTGTCACCTGCATTTCCAATCAAGCTAGATCCTGCTATTGTATTTTCTTCATATTCTGCCGATATATCATTCAGGTTTAATGTTGCATAGCTGCTTACCGAGTTAATCAATACCGGTGCATAAGGATAGCCATCATCATTCTGCTTATCTGCTCCAGCAACAACTACCCCTGCCAATTTCACTTCGTCCGTTATATCTACGGTATAGAATTTTTTCTTGTCTTCTACCCCTTCAATTGTCCCACAGCAAAGAACTCCTGAACCACCATTTACTTTTCCGATTGTCCCTGAAAATTCTGTTTTAGACACCCTTGCTGCAATATCTTCTGTTTCCGTCTTGCTTCCCCACATATTATAAAACAATCCACAGTGCATCATATAATGCTGTGTATGATCTGTTTTATTTCCTGTAGTTTTTTTATTCGAAGCATCGTTTTCCAATTGTTCTATCTCTTTATTATGAAATACAATTTTAGCATTATTTACATTCGCCCATCCAATGTTTATAGGATAATAACTAAATCCTTCCATATCTAATTTCACAGGATCATTATTCCAGGTTCCTACAACAGTTTTCTTGTTAGCATCGAACTCTCCCACTGTTTCAAAATATTTTTTCAGATTATCACCTGCATATTTCCAAACGCTCCACATTAAAAGTTTTTCCGGTGTATTCAACCCAGATTCATCTGAGTCATTTTTCATACCATCAGATACCATCACTTCATCTAAGTTATAATAATATCTGCTACACGGATTTGTCTTATTTTTAACTCTATTTCTATACGTGTTCGATTCTGATGCACTGTCTAAATTCACGCCCTTACGATTTTTCGTTGCAAGTGAAACAATCCCATTATTATTATTGTTTGTGATACTTTCCGCATCCTTTGCTGTATATGCAATAAGTTCATCATAAGTATTTATCGAAGTTCCCACTGTAATACCATCTAATTTATATGCAGTCTCCCAATTTTCTGTCATTTCCAGATATAACGCCTTCTGCTTATATCCAATTGGATTGCCACTACTGTCTATCTGGCTTTCATCTTTCGCAGCATAACAAACCAAAAGACCAAGATTTTTTACATCAAAGTCACCGCCAGATATATTAATTCCGTGATCGTTCACCGTCCATTTTCCGCTTCCACGATAAAGAAGTCCTCCGGCACTTGCCTTTGCTGCCTTGATACAGGTCTTGCCATTCACCTCTAATGCATACTTACTGTCCTCTTTTGAGTCAATAAAATTCACATCCGTGTTTGCCCAATGAAATCCTAAAAGTCCACCGCAATCTGTTGCATCGTCAGCAATAATTTTCTGTCCATTTACATCAATATCTTTAATATTGACTATTTTTGACGTACCCTGTTCATCATAATCCGCTAATCCAATCAAACCACCAATTTGTGCATTATATGATGATTTGCTTTCCATCGTTCCAGCCAAACTTACCGAATCACAATTTACCATAACTGTTTTTGAGCTCTCCAGAGAACCAATTACACCACCTGCAAAAACATAATCTGCTCCTGTTTTTTCTATCGTAATTTTAGGTTCAATAGTTATTTCTTTTTCATTTCCCAACTGTATCGTTACATTGTTTCCTTTGCTCTGACCAATCACACCACCTACATATACTGCATCAACTCTGTTATAAATACTTTCTCTTGAAACATTTATTGAGGCTTTTATATCTACATTATTAATTTTAACTTCTGAATTATCTCCACTAATTTCTGATGCATACCCGCCAATATGGCAAATCCAATTAGAATTTCCAGTATCTCTGTTTTTAGGAACTGCCTCAGCATACACATTGCCCTGAATCGTCAGGTTTTTCACTTCTCCACCATTGACTGCCGCAAAAATGCCAATATTAGTTCTTCTGTGATCTTTTCCACCACTATTGGTATTATCTTCGACCTTTTTCTCGCCTTGATATCCGTACGCTTCACCTGTTGCAAGAGTAATTATTTTACTGCCTCCATCAAAAATTCCCGTATATGGTGTTGCCTCATCATCTGCATTATCTCTCGTTAATCCAGTTATACCAGTACCAGTCAAATTAATCGAATCCTTCAATGTAATGTTTTTTCCTGCAAGTGTTATCCAATTATCCGCTGTAACATCACTATATGCACTAAACCGTCCTCTGCTTTGCCACGTAATTGCCATAAGCGCAAATTCATCAGTATTGTTCAAAATAATATTGGTATCATCACAATCATCAGACTGTTTTAAACTCACCTGATGTGTCGTTTTGTCCATCTGAATCAAATCATCAGATAACCCTGTTTCCGCACTTTGTCCTTTTAATCTGATTACCTGTCCATAATTACCAATATCATCCAGGCTGCCTTTATTACTACTCTGATCAATAATATTTTCAGCTTCCGTCCGCTTGTAAATCCAGCCTTTCGACGTTCCATCTCCCCTCGCATAAATTAGTGCCTCACTCTGTTTTCCCACGAGTTGTCCAACACCATATAATGGTGCATAAGTAACACCTGTTAAATCCGTCTCGCCATTCAGTTCTACAACACTTTCCGGCATGACATTACCGATCAAACCGCCGCCTTCCCAAATTCTTGGGTCGTTCTTTACACCGCCACCGGTCGAAACTTTTATTGTTCCCTCTGTTTTTACTATACTTTTTTCGGCAACACGTCCTACTGCGCCGCCAAATCCAGGTTCATCTGGATTTCCGGCATATGGTGCATCAACAAGAATTTCAGCATCTTTTATTTCCAGATAAGCAGCCTTATTTTTATCTCCGGTTTCACCAAGCTGGCCGATCAGACCGCTATGAAAATATGGATTCGTATCTTCATGAATTGAATATACTTTTACATTATTTATGTATAAAGAGTTCTCTGTTCCCGTATCACTTTTTACCTGTCCGGCAATTGCTCCATAAGTGCCAACTCCGCCTTTAGCATGTCTGCTGCAAATTTTAACATCTGAAATTGTATAATTAGAATCATTTTTTAATTCCAGTACACCAAATAAACCACCGGCATTCCCATTTCCAATTGCCGACGATCCATTTTCGATATTTAAATCAACCTTTTCCTCACTTGTTAATTTACTACCTTCTTCCTTAGAATTTATTGTTATCCAATCCGGTTTTTCTAATGTTTGATTATCTAAAATATATGTACCAATCAGACCACCGGCATTCCCTGTTCGCTCTGTCTTTCTTGTTATTATTGGATTAGACAATACAATTTTTCCAGTTTTTTCATCCGCTCTTGATAGATTTACTTTTTGTACATATCCAATTAATCCACCGGCATTCTTAGTTCCTGTGATATATGGAGTCTCTATTGCAATGTCTTTGTCAGATGTATATTCAAATTGTGAACCTTCTAGCATTTCTCCAACCAAAGCACCAGCATTCCCACTATCAGTTATCACCTGCAAATTTCCAATTGACACGGCTTCACTATCCAAAGATAATTTGGTGTTTTTATTCATCGTACCAATCAAACCACCGGCATTCCCACTATCTGCCTTTACTGTCTCGATATTATTATTATCATTCTTTTTCGGAAGATTTGTTGGTAATTTATATCCATCCAACTGTATAGTTAGATTTTCATCCAGCGTATTACAAATTAATCCCGCATCTGATGTGCTTTTCACCTGTATTGTTGCATTATCATAATTAATTTGATTCGCAATTTTTAATGTTCCTCCAAAACCATTCGGATCACTTGTGACTTTCTTTATTACAGTTCCCATTGTGCTTCCAGAATCACCTTTTATTGTACATGGAAAATACGCCACTTTATTCTCCTGAAAAATATATTCATCGGCATACAGCGGAAGGGTTGGATCCGTTCCTTTCCAAGTAATCTCTCTATCTACGTTTACTGTCGCAGAAGAAGAAATTGTTCCAAATAATGGCTTATTAATTATAAACACTGCTTTTCCAGTGTCAAACTTCCCTTTAAATGGAGTATCAGCCGTTCCAATTCCATTATAGGTTAATCCATCATATTTTCCCGTTAAATCAACGGATCCTGTAATTTCTGTTTTTATCTCTAAATTTTCCAAATCCTCTGGGTTGCAATTGGAAATTTTAATTATTTGACCGGCCGCTTTAGCCTCCCCATCGCTACTTGTATTTGCATTAATTGTAACTGAAGTAATTTTATCTCCAGACCTATCACACGTTATTCCCTCTTCATCAACCACCTGGCTCAAGCTTAGTGCTCCTGTCTGTTCACTTACTTCCATTTGTTCTGCAGCATCTAAATTTACGGAAGTACTCTCATTCTCATCTATTTCTGTCGTCCCAGATATATTAGTATTTTCATTTTTTTCTGACACATCTTCATTTTTTTCCGCCTTTTTATCTGTCTCGCTAAATTCATTTTCCTGTCCGGTCTGTTCTGCTCCCGATGATTCATTCTGCGCCGTTACATTAGCGGAACCATCTGATGATTCTGCCTTAACCCCTATTGTAGCTGTATTTGCAATTAAACTTGCAATCATAAAAGTTGCCAGCACTCGTTTAAACTTCATCTATTGTGTCACTCCTTGTTTTATCTATCTTCCCACTGCTAATCTGCATTTTCCGTCTGCATTCCAGTTGTCGCAATCAAGTCTCCCGATACTTTTATAATAGAAGCCATAGTATCCTCTTCCTTCGTGCCTGTCCATTTTTCCGGCGAACTGGCATTCGTGCTCAGTCTGTAAAACGTTATCAGATACTCCCCAGTTCCATCATTCTGATTCATCTCAAATTGAATACTATTTCCATCATTACTGTTAATAATATCATCTTCGGTTTTCCTAATTTTTTTCAAAAAGAACGGATCAATCTCTACTTTTGTTGCATCCCAGCTCAGCGTTACATTTGCGCGTCCTCCGGAAATGGAGACTTCATAATTAAATGCATCATAATCCTTCGGACTGCCATTTGAAGAATCTGTAAATGTACCTTCGCAGGAGAATGATTTTACTTCTGACGCCGTACAAGGTGAAATCGTTGCAGCGAGGAATTGATTTCCCGTATATGTTTTACTGACCGGATCTGCCTTTGCAATAATTCTTACTTTATCAAGATCCGCACCATAAACTGTCACTGTATAATGATGTAAATTCTGTGCACGTCCAGGCAATACCACATTTTCTTTCGTATATATTCCATCTTCTGTTTGTTCTAATGGTTCATTTCCATATTTAACGCTATATGTTTTTTTTGTTCCGCCGGTTATTTTTATCGACATACTATAAGTAATGTCTTTGTCATTAACCAGACTGGCACTCCCCTGAATATAGTTATATACATATATGTCAATTGGTATCTCAACATCATCAGCTGTATTCTTGCTGTAGGCAATGACTTTATTCGCATATTGACTTTCTGTATTGGTACTGGTTGCCTGTAAAAAATTAGAACTAAATCGTATTCTGTCGGTGTCTCTGTTTCTCGCCACACCACGCTGTGCATCCTGGCTGATATATGCCGCATAACTTCTGCCTGCCACAGCCGTCATTCCAATCAATGCTATTAGGGCAATCAATACTTTTTTTAGTTTTAGTCTGCTTGTTAATTTCATTGCTCATCCTCACGATCTACTGTATCTTTTCGGTTGCTCTATGCCTCTTTCGCCAGTACATAAAACAAATCCGACTCTTTTGTGTCTTCTGTCCAACTGATTTCCAAAACATAATAATTCACATACCCTCTGTTAATTGCTCCCGTATCAGTATTCTGTTTTCCTGCAAACACATCTTCATCTTTTCCTTCTTGCGGACTTGGATTTATTACTTTCCAATAAAGCGGTTCTGCATGCGCCTGAACATTACCATACGTTTCCCCTGTTTCAGCATCCGTAGTAAAATTTTGTGCATGTTTATCCTTATTTGCTAATCCATAAGACTTATCTGCAGCTCCTGTTCCATTTATATATTTTCCCTTCAGCAAAGTCTTATTTGTATAAATATACTTACCTTCTTTTGATTCTTCCGTTGCAGAATATACGCTGAATTTTAATCCTTTCAAATTTGTTGTATGTACAATTTCTAATCTATGATTTGGCTGATTACTACATACACTGATAACCCTTGTTATATTCACTGTTTTCGTGCCATCCCCATTATCCGTTGCTTCATCTTTATTATAAGACAGATCTAACGATGTCAATGCCTCTCCGTGTTCCCCGCGAATAGATAATTGATCTGGTGGAACAACTGTAATCAATGTCTCTATATTTGCCTGACTCACGAACCATGCCCGGCTAAGACCAATGATCAAAAGAATTAAAATCAGTGCCGATATAACAGCCCCAATGATCAATTTTCTTTTTACTTTCTTTTTTCCTCTTTTCAAATTATCTACTGTATTCTCCATCTTCAGCCTCTTATTCTAATTCAAAGTTGCATTTACATATATATAATCTGTCTTACCACCAAACCATTCATCGGCCTGATTATAATATTGATTACATTTATTATAAATTTCATCGGCCATATCCGTTCCTATACCAGGAGCATATTCTGCTTTCGTTCCTTCTTTTGTTGAAAAAAGCAACACTTGACCTTCTTCTGACTTTACAAAATTTATAACTTTTTGAGCATCATCATTATTTGTACTGTTTTCAAATAAATCACCATCTACATATCGTGAATTATATATATAATTTCGGAAATATTTTGGCCAAACCCAATATACCGTCACTTTACACGGGACATTTTTTTCAAATCCACCATCCGGTGCTTTTACACGAATTATATTTTCTTTTTTATTCACATCATAACACCATCCACTGTAACCATCTTGATCATTCAGTTTCTGGAAAAGCAGGATATGCCCTTTTACTAAATCCTGAACACTTTTCTTTCCATCTGCTACAGTGACTTCTTCCGCTTTATGTGTAGTAGTGACTTCCTTATATGCCTTCAATTCCAGCTTCACATCTACACTTTTTCCGCCGTCATGCTGCGGTATAATATAAAACTCCAGCTTTCCTCGCGCTCCCGGCGACATTGTCTCCTGTCCGTTCATATACCACGCAAGACTGGCTGTTCCGACATGATACTCCTGGCTTTTGGTTTGTTCCTCCTTGGTTTCAGTGTCATAATAGCTGTCATATGTTTTTAACGTACCGTAATCCAGTTCCAGTTTGTTTGTCCCACCAATGTAATCCTGCCGGTTGCTTCCTACACTCGCCAGCTTATATGCAATATCACTTTTCGCCGATATCTGACTTGTAACACCCTTCACCAGATTATTGGCTACAAACCATGCAATACAGAGTGCTATAATGGCAATCAGTGCCGAAACCGCCAGCATTGTACTTCTTTTTACCTGTTTCTTATCTTCCTCTATTTGTTCTCTTAACTCTTCCGGGGATAATTCTTCCAGCTCTTTTTTCTTTCTGTCATTCTCTGCCATTTCACTCACCTCCGTACGATTTCTTCTTTATATTTATGTTCTTAATAAAATTTTCCTAAAAAAAGGTATAAAAACTCAATTCTTATCTTATCATAGGCGATATTTCTTTTCAATGTTCTGCCCGAAAAAAGTCAGCAAATGTCGAAAAGCCGCCCGGGATTCCAGACAGCTTTCGTTCTTCTTATAATCGTAATATTGACTATACTTTACCTCTCTTTATTTAATTTTTTCTGTTCATTTTCAATCTCTTCATCTGTTGCTTTCGTATATTGCTTTATTTTATCAATCGAGACATTATCCAATAGCATTTCGCGAATATTCGACATTCGTTCTTCCTGCAAGCCTTTTTTGCGTCCTTCCTGTAAGCCTTTTTCGCGTCCTTCCTTCATAGCCTTTTCATATTGGCGTTTCATTCCATTTATGATCCACATCTTGTCTCTGATCAGTTTCTGTCTTTCTTCATACTCCAGACGTTTTCGTTCATCCGCACTCATTTTATCTAACATATCATATGCTTCTTTCATTTCTGGATTTTTCTCTGCCATCTTCTTAAAATCCCCCCTGCTTTTTCCTCCAAGGAAACGCACCCACTGCATCAAGCTCGTCTCATCCCGCCGTTCTGCCGGTAACT
>JBNMJT010000006.1:0-38748 GCA_050873945.1 Dorea sp. | reverse complement strand
CCTAAGTATGCAGATCGTAACGGTGGATACACAAGAATCGTTAAGATCGGTCAGCGTAAAGGTGATGCAGCTATGGAAGTTCTGATTGAACTTGTATAGTTAGAAGTCAATTTAAAAAGATCAAACCCTCACACAGTTTTGTGTGAGGGTTTTTTGTCGTCGTGTATTCGAAAGAAGTTATCGGTGGCAGTTTCTATGTATATCCAGATATATAAGCATCACTTGTTAAAAATCTGACTATAGCGTTAAATTTACTACTATTAACAAATATGATTACAAATTATCAAATAAATGATATAATATCGTCAACACACTTAATATCATATTATGCAGAAGACTGATAATTATATCAGCCATAAGTTATAAATTGACAAATAGAAATGGAAGGTAGGAATAAAGAATGAGCAGACTGGAAATTGCCTCTCCGAAAAGAGCAAAGATCGTAATGGAAGGCCTTTATAAGGATCTGGAAAGAAGAATAGAATCAAGTCCTCCGGGATTATGTCCTGTAGATATGGCAAGAGCATTTCTGGAGTTATGTCATGCACAGACATGTGGAAAATGCGTACCCTGTCGTATTGGATTAGGACAGCTGAATAATTTCATCCGTGAGGTACTGGATGGAAAGGCAACAATGAAAACACTGGATATTATGGAGCAGACTGCTCTTTCTATTATGGAATCTGCAGACTGTGCAATCGGCTACGAAGCTGCAAATATGGTGTATAAAGGACTGATCGGTTACCGTGATGACTATATCGAACATATTCAGAATGGAAGATGTACCTGTACATATAATCAGCCGGTACCATGTGTATCTTTATGTCCGGCACATGTGGATATTCCGGGCTATGTGGCACTGGTGGGCGAAGGAAGATACGCAGATGCGATCCGTCTGCTGAGAAAGGATAATCCATTCCCGACTACATGCGGATTTATCTGTGAACATCCATGTGAGGCAAGATGTAGAAGAAATATGGTAGATGATTCTATCAATATCCGTGGATTGAAACGTGTTGCCGCAGATTTTGCAGGAGAGGTAGATCCTCCGCAGTGTGCACCAAGTACAGGAAAGAAAATCGCAATCCTGGGCGGCGGTCCTGGAGGATTAAGTGCAGCATATTACCTCCAGCTGATGGGACATCAGACGACTGTATATGAGATGCTTCCGGAATTAGGTGGAATGCTCCGTTATGGTATCCCGAACTACAGACTTCCGAAAGAACGTCTGGATGACGATATCCGTGCAATCCTGAAGACCGGTGTACAGGTGAAGAATGGTCTGAAGATCGGACAGGATATTACGATCCAGGAATTAAGACAGCAGTATGATGTTGTTCTGATCACGATCGGAGCAAGTACAGATAAGAAATTAGGATTAGAGAATGAAGACGCTGATGGAATTCTTTCGGCAGTCCAGTTCCTGCGTAATGTAGGAAAGAACCAGATCATGAATCTGACCGGAAAAGAAGTAGCCGTTATCGGTGGAGGTAACGTATCCATGGATGCAGTACGTACAGCGAAACGTCTGGGTGCAAAGAAGGTAAGTATTGTCTACAGGCGAAGAGTTGCTGATATGACGGCACTTCCGGGAGAAATCGAAGGAGCGGTTGCAGAAGGAATTGAATTGCAGACATTGAAAGCACCGGCATCCATTGATGTAGATGAGAATCATCACGTAAAAGGAATCTATGTAACACCACAGATGGTAAGCTCGATCCGTGACGGAAGAGCAAGTATCAAACCGACAGGAGAAGAAGATATTTACATACCATGCGATGTATTAATCGTTGCAATTGGACAGAATATTGAGACACATCATTTCGAACAGGCGGGAATTCCGGTAGAGCGTGGAAAGATTGTGACAAAGAGTACCGGTGCATTCGAGAACCTTCCTGGTGTATTTGCGGGAGGAGACTGTGCGAGTGGACCTGCTTCCGTTATCAAAGCAATTGCGGCCGCAAAAGTTGTTGCAGCCAACATTGATGAATATCTTGGATATCATCATGAAATTTCATGTGATGTTGAGATTCCGGAAGCACATCTGGATGACCGTACACCTTGTGGAAGAGTAAATCTGACAGAGCGTGAAGCATGTGAAAGAGTCTGCGATTTTGAGGCAGTAGAAAACTGTATGACAGAAAAAGAAGCAAAACAGGAAGCAGGCAGATGTCTGCGCTGTGATCATTTCGGATACGGAATATTTAAGGGAGGCAGAGAGACATTATGGTAAATCTTACAATAGACGGAAGAGAGATAACGGTAGAAGAGAATACCACGATCATGGAAGCTGCATCCCAGAACGGGATCCCGATTCCGAAACTATGTTATTTAAAAGGAATCAATGAAATTGCGGCCTGTCGTGTCTGTGTGGTAGAACTGGAAGGAAAAGAGAAACTGATCACGTCCTGCAATAACGTGGCAAAAGAAGGAATGGTCATCTATACAAACAGCCCGAAAGTAAGAAGACACAGAAGAACGACTGTAGAGCTGATCCTTTCACAGCATGACTGTGAATGTGTGACCTGTTCCAGAAGCGGGAACTGCAGTCTGCAGACAGTTGCAAATGATCTGAATATTATAGAAATTCCATTTAAGATGGAAATTGAAAGACAGCCATGGAACAAAGAATTTCCTTTGATCAGGGATTCGTCCAAGTGTATCAAATGTATGCGTTGTGTACAGGTCTGTGAAAAAGTACAGGGACTTGGTATATGGGATGTAGAAGGAACCGGATCAAGAACTACGATCAATGTGGCTGGCCACAGGACAATAGAAGAAGCTGACTGTGCATTATGCGGACAGTGTATTACACATTGCCCGGTTGGTGCATTAAGAGCAAGAGATGATACAGAAGATATATGGGATGCAATTGCAGATCCGGATAAGATCGTAGTTGCACAGGTGGCTCCGGCTGTCAGAACAGCATGGGGCGAGGAATTCGGACTTTCCGATGAAGAAGCCACAGTTGGAAAGATCCTTGACGCATTGAAGAGAATGGGAGTCGATTATGCATTCGACACCACATTTTCAGCCGACTTGACGATCATGGAAGAGGGGACGGAATTTTTGCACAGATTTACTGCAGGGGAATTAAAAGAGCGTCCAATGTTCACTTCCTGTTGTCCGGGGTGGCTTAGATTTATCAAATCACAGTATCCGCATCTGGTGAGACAGCTTTCAACGGCCAAATCACCGCAGCAGATGTTTGGAGCAGTGATGAAGACTTACTTTGCAGAGAAGCTTGGGGTATCACCTGAGAAGATCTACACAGTATCTGTAATGCCGTGTGTGGCAAAAAAAGGGGAAAAGGAGATGGAACTGTTCTATCAGGAATATGCGGGACATGATATTGATGCAGTTATTACGACAAGAGAACTGACAAAGATGATCAAATCAGCGCATATCAGTCCGGATACACTCGTAGATATTGACAGTGACCGGCCAATGCAGGATGGAACAGGAGCAGGCGTAATTTTTGGAGCAACAGGAGGTGTAATGGAGGCAGCTCTCCGTACTGCATACTATCTGCTTAAGAGTGAGAACCCGCCGGAAGATGCATTTAAAGCTGTGAGAAGTAGCGGATTCAATGAGAATGAAGGAATCCAGGAGGCAGATTTCCAGATTGACAATGTAACCGTCAGAACAGCTGCGGTCAGTGGTCTGGGCAATGCACGGGCACTTCTGGACCGTATTAACAAAGGGGAAGTACATTATGACTTTGTAGAAGTGATGGCTTGTCCTGGAGGATGCGTAGGAGGCGGCGGACAGCCGATCCATGACGGAAGAGAGATGGCATACGAAAGAGGTCGTAAGCTCTATCATCTGGATGAGAATGCGAAACGCAGATTTTCACATGAAAATCAGGACGTACGAAAAATGTATGAAGAATATTTTGTAAAACCGAACTCACCGAAATCACACATGCTGTTACATACAGAGCATAAACTGGAAGGATTTTAAACATCTGATCACAGGAGAAAAAGCTATCTGTTAAAGAATTATCAAATATGTGAAAAAAATATCAAAATGTTATTGACAAAGAATTAACAAACGGTTATACTTAGACCATCGAAAACAAACAAAAACTCACAGGAGGATAATCAACATGGCGACAAAGAAAAAAGAGAATGTAGTACCAGAGATTATTGACAATGTAGAAGCTCTCGAAGCTAAGATGAAAGCAATGAGAGAAGCTCAGAAAAAATTTGCTACCTATACACAGGAACAGGTAGACAAGATCTTTTTTGAAGCAGCGATGGCAGCAAATAAGATGCGTATCCCACTCGCTAAGATGGCAGTAGAAGAGACAGGACGTGGTCTTGTAGAAGACAAGATCATCAAAAACCATTACGCAGCTGAGTACATTTATAATAAGTATAAAAATGACAAGACATGTGGCGTGATCGAAGAAGACAAAGCGTACGGAATTAAAAAGATTGCAGAACCAGTTGGTCTGGTAGCAGCGGTTATCCCAACTACAAACCCGACATCAACAGCAATCTTCAAAACATTGATCTGTTTGAAAACAAGAAATGCAATCATCATCAGCCCACACCCGGCAGCAAAGGCATGTACAATTGCAGCAGCAAAAGTTGTTCTTGATGCAGCAGTAAAAGCCGGAGCACCGGAAGGAATCATCGGATGGATCGATGTTCCGTCATTAGAGCTGACAACAACAGTTATGAGAGATTCAGATGAGATCCTTGCAACAGGTGGTCCTGGAATGGTTAAATCTGCATACTCTTCAGGAAAACCGGCACTTGGTGTTGGACCTGGTAACACACCTGTTATCATCGATGATTCAGCAGATATCAAGATGGCAGTTAACTCCATTATCCATTCTAAGACATTTGACAATGGTATGATCTGTGCTTCTGAACAGTCAGTAACTGTACTGGACAGCATCTATGATGAAGTTAAGAAAGAATTTGCATACCGTGGATGCTACTTCCTCAAGAAGGGAGAAGAACTTGATAAAGTTCGTAAGACAATCATCATCAACGGTGCATTAAATAATAAGATTCCTGGAAAATCAGCATATGAGATCGCTAAGTTAGCAGGTGTTGAAGTACCAAAGGCTACAAAGATCCTGATTGGTGAAGTAGAATCTGTTGATATTTCCGAAGAATTCGCACATGAGAAATTATCTCCTGTACTTGCAATGTACAGAGCTAAGACATTTGATGAAGCTCTTGCAAAAGCTGAACAGCTTGTTGCAGATGGTGGATACGGACATACATCATCACTTTACATCCACCCATCACAGACAGAAAAGATTGAGAAACATCAGCAGGCTATGAAGACTTGCCGTATCCTGATCAATACACCTTCATCACAGGGTGGTATCGGAGACCTTTACAACTTCGGACTTGCTCCATCTCTTACACTTGGATGTGGTTCTTGGGGAGGAAACTCTGTATCTGAGAACGTAGGTGTGAAACACCTGATCAATATCAAGACAGTTGCAGAGAGGAGAGAAAACATGCTGTGGTTTAGAACACCTGAGAAAGTATACTTTAAGAAAGGCTGCATGCCTGTAGCATTAGATGAACTCGGAACTGTAATGCATAAGAAGAAAGCGTTCATCGTAACAGACAGTTTCCTGTACAAGAATGGTTATGTAAAACCAATCGAAGATAAATTAGATCAGATGGGAATCCAGCATACATGCTTCTTTGAAGTAGCTCCAGACCCAACTCTGCAGTGCGCTAGAAGAGGTGTAGAACAGATCAGAGCATTCGAACCAGACACAATCATCGCTCTTGGTGGTGGATCTGCAATGGATGCCGGAAAGATCATGTGGTTAATGTATGAGCATCCGGAAGCAAAATTCGAAGATATGGCTATGGACTTCATGGATATCCGTAAGAGAGTATACACATTCCCTAAGATGGGAGAGAAAGCTTACTTCGTAGCTATCCCAACATCTTCAGGAACAGGTTCAGAAGTAACTCCATTCGCAATCATCACAGATGCAGATACAGGAGTAAAATGGCCTATCACAGACTACGAATTAATGCCTAACATGGCTATCGTAGACGTAGACAATGCAATGACAGCTCCTAAGGGACTGACAAGCGCATCTGGTATCGACGTAATGACACATGCGATCGAAGCATATGTATCTATCATGGCTACAGACTTTACAGATGGTCTTGCTATGAAGGCTGTAAAAGCAGTATTTGATTACTTACCATCAGCATATGAGAATGGTGCTAACGACCCAATCGCAAGAGAGAAGATGGCTAACGCTTCCTGCATGGCTGGTATGGCATTCGCAAATGCATTTCTTGGACTGAACCACTCTATGGCTCACAAACTTGGAGCATTCCATCACCTGCCACACGGTATCGCAAATGCTGTAATCCTTACAGATGTAATGCGCTACAATGCAGCAGAGGTACCTACAAGAATGGGAACATTCTCACAGTATCAGTATCCACATGCACTTGCTAGATATGCAGAATTAGGACGTTTTGCAGGATGCAAGGGTAAGACAGACGAAGAAGTATTCGAGAACTTCATTGCTAAACTGGAAGAACTGAAAGAGAAGATCGGCATTAAGAAGACAATCAAAGATTATGGTGTAGATGAGAAATACTTCCTTGATACATTGGATGACATGACAGAGCAGGCATTCAACGACCAGTGTACAGGAGCTAACCCAAGATATCCTCTTATGAGTGAGATGAAAGAAATCTACCTGAAATGCTATTATGGAAAATAAAAAAGGCGTAAATATAATATCCATGAGTTTTTGTTTGCAGGTTGGATAATGTATTGAGCATAGGAAAAGTGCAGTGTTTATCGCTGCACTTTTTCTTGTATCGCCAAGCGTAAAAGTAATGACCAATATTGTTAATAATATAACAAATAAAATAGTATGAGAAAAATAGTGAAAAAAATATCAAATAACACTTTAAAAATCTGACAATAAGGTATATAATACAGATAACAAAAAGGAAATGGGCCAAAGATTCAATAAAAAGGAGGAATCTGTATGAAGCTCGAGAAGAAAAATTTAATCGTAGAGAGACCTTATAAATCCGTTTATAAGACTGAGGAAGGAATTGTAAAAATATTCGCAACGGAGCATCCGAAGTCAGCAGTATTTAATGAAGCATTGAATACAGTGAAAGTCGAAGAAACAGGATTGGATATTCCGAAACTGAAAGAGGTAACTCAGATTAATGGAGAATGGGCACTGATCATTGAGAACAGAGAAGGAAAAACACTGGAAGAGATGATGAAAGTTGACCGTGCCAATCTTGAGAAATACATGTCTGATTTTGTAGACCTTCAGTTACAGATACAGAGTAAGACAGCGGCAACATTACCAAAATTAAAAGATAAACTTGCTTCTGAGATTAAGAGTCTGAAAGCACTGGATGCGACAGAACGCTATGAACTTCTGACCAGATTGGAGAGCATGCCGAAGCATACAAAATTATGTCATGGAGATTTTAACCCGAGCAATGTAATTGTTGAGAAGAACGGAAAGATGACAGTAATTGACTGGGCACATGCATCACAGGGAAATGCAAGTGCTGATGCGGCAATGACATATCTGTTATTTGCTTTACATGATCAGGAGAAGGCAGATCTTTATCTGAAGCTGTTCTGCAAGAAGAGTGATACCGCAAGACAATATGTAGAGCAGTGGCTTCCGATCGTAGCGGCAGCAGAGCTTGAGAAAGATATCCGTCTGGAAAAAGACTTCCTTATGAAGTGGATAGATGTTATGGAGTATGAATAAAAGTGAAAGGACATAAAAATAAGCCTCATTTGAGGCTTATTTTTATGTCCTTTTATGCAGGAAACTCTGATGATAACAGAGTTCATACATTATAAAAGTAAATTTAGAAAAATACATTTCCACCAACATTTACACCAGATACGCCGGTTGACGCAGATCTGAACTGCAGACAGTTAATAACTGCAGAATGTCTTGCACCGCCGATTGCTGCCTGTGCAACTGAATATGCAGTAGCGGAAGCACCTTTTGCCAGTACTTTATTCAATGATCCGTTCCAGGTCGGAGCGAACTGACCGGACTGATAGACAACAGCACGTATGCTGTTAGGGTAGAGCGGACTGGCTACACGGTTCATGATAACTGTTGCAACAGCAAGCATTCCGTCATAGCCTCCGGCTTCACATTGAAGGATTGCTGCCAGAAGGGCGACATCTGTAGTAGAGGCCGGAGTAGTGCTGCCGTTGTTAGTAGTATTATTATTGCTGTTATTTGTATTGTTATTATTGTTAGTATTATTATTAGTCGATGCGTTTGTTGTCTGATTCGCGTTCGTAGTGTTGTTAGTATTGTTGCTTGTCTGTGTCGTTTCTGGCTTTACAGAACCAGACACTTCATTGTTCTGTGCAAGTTTTAATGCTTCCTCAGCAGCTTTGGCGCGCTCTAACTGTGCCTGATAATCTGCCAGTTCGCCGGAAGTGGATGAAATCTTTGAATTTAACTCATCCCGCTTGCTGGTTAATGTTTCCTGAAGTCCAGAAAGTTTACTTTGCTGTTGTTCCAGGTCTTTTTGTTTCTGTTCCACATTATTACGAACCTGCTGTAATTCTTCCAGCATCTGACGGTCGTATTTACTGATAGTGGCAACATATTCAGCTTTATTCAGAAAATCTCCCATACTGTCTGAAGTAAGAAGAATCTGAACCAGAGATGCGCCACCGCCTTCATACATGAACTTGATACGGTCTTTCATGGAATCGTACTGTGCTTCTTCATCAAGCTGTGCAGAAGCAAGATCCAGTTTGGATTTTTCTACTTTTGCAGACAAATTTTCAATCTGACTTGATGTATCATCCAGTTCCTTACTTAAAGAAGATAACTGGCTGTTTAGATCATTTAATTCACCTTTTAAACCGGAAGTAGTACTTTCCAGTTCATCTGTGGAAGGTGCCGAATATACCGGAGTACTGACAGAAGCAATTGTTACGGTGCAGATGGTAATTGCCAGAGCCGATCGTAATGCTCGTTTCTTTTTCATACTTATCATAAACATATCCTTTCCCTTTTCGCGAATGCTTATCTATTATACTACAAAACAGAGGATAAAGCAAATTTTTGCCCGCTGAGGGATACAGACAGAAGTTTTTCCGTTTCTTTCGACAGATTAATGATATATTAAACTTTATGTAAACAAATCCGGAAAAGGTTTACACAGAGGAGATTTATGTATAAAATAAGTAGGAAGAATGTCTGAATAAGAGAGGAATATATATATTATGAAAAAATATGAAGAAGAAAATTATAAATATGAAAATATCTGTGATAAGATCTATCCGTGGGTAAAAACAGAACTTACGGATTCACATGCATTGAACGGAAAGCATTTTTCAGAAAAAGATGCGCCGGTAATTGGTTTTCTTGGGGATTTGAATGTTGTATTTGCAATCAAAAGAGGTGAAGATGCATATGAAATTTTAAAAGATAATATGCTTCCGCCGGAATGTGATATCATAGAATTATATCATAAATCTTGTGAGAATCTGAACAGAGATGTAGAATTTGTAGTTGCCAATACCTGGTACGGAGGATTTGGAATTGTGGCAGACGGACATCATGAAGCAAGTTCTGTATGTTTCAAACACATCTGGCAGGTATGCGCAGACAAGTTACAAGATGATCTGATCATCATGATCCCGAGAAAAGATGCGGTTCTTTTTGCACCGGCTGGTAATAAAGAGACAGTTCAGAAGATGATCGATCACGGAGAACAGGCTTATGAGCAGGGAGAGAATAAGATCAGTAAGAATCTGTATCGGTTCTCAAGAGAAAGAAAGGAATTAGTTACATATGAAGATTAAGACCAGAATGATCGGCATGGATCTGGATGGAACTTTACTGAAAACGAATAAAGAACTGACTGCATATACGAAGGATGTTCTGAAGAGGGCGGCAGATCAGGGGATTATCGTTATGCCGGCAACCGGAAGACCTGTCTCAGGCATTCCAAAAGAGCTGACAGAGCTTCCGGGGATTTGCTATGCCGTTACCGCAAATGGTGCAAGAGTCATAGATCTGGAGAAGAAGGAAGCAATTGTGGAAGAACTTCTTGCGCACGATATTGCAGAAGTGATGATGACTGCATTTGAACATTATGATACTTTCAGAGAGATTTACTATAATGGTGTAGGATATGCCTCAAAAGATGCGCTGGCCAGAATTGATAAGTATCTGAATGTATCGGCGATGGCAAATTATATAACATCCACACGTGTAGCTGTAGATGATGTGAGAGCAAAGTTTGAAGAGATGAACAGGCCGGTAGATAAGATTCAGGCACTGTTTACATCGGTAGAAGACCGCGATGCGGCAAGAAAAGAGATAGAAGATGTTCCGGGAATCGAGATTACAGGTGCACTTCCGATGAATCTGGAGATCAATGCGGCCGGTGTTAATAAAGGAAAGGCAATGATTGAGCTTGGAAAGGTTCTTGGTATTCCAAGAGAAGAGATCATGGCATTCGGAGATGGTAATAATGACCTGAAGATGCTGAAAGAAGTCGGAACAGGTGTGGCGATGGAGAATGCCATTCCGTCTGTGAAAGAAGCCGCAGATTACGTAACACTGTCCAATGATGAAGAAGGCGTTGCGAAATTTATAGAAGAATATGTGCTGGATTAAGGAAAGGAGCGCAACATGTTAGATATTATTAAGGTAATTATTTTAGGTATTGTAGAGGGAATCACGGAATGGCTTCCTGTCAGCAGTACGGGACATCTGATCCTGGTGGGAAATGTATTAAAGCCGAGTATGAGTGATGCATTTATGGAAATGTTCGATGTAGTCATCCAGCTGGGTGCGATCATGGCGGTCGTAGTACTGTATTTCCACAAATTGAACCCGTTTTCACCGAGAAAAAGTCAGAAACAGAAGATGCTGACATGGCAGATGTGGATCAAAGTACTGATCGCATCGGTACCGGCCGGAGTGATTGGAGTATTGTTTAATGATATCCTGAATGAGATCTTCTACAAACCATTACCGGTAGCAATCATGCTGATCGTTTATGGTGTATTATTTATCGTCGTTGAGAATCATAATGCAGGGAAGAGACCATCGGTTACAAAGATTTCACAGCTCAGTGTCCAGATGCTGTTATGGATCGGATTCTTCCAGATGCTGGCACTGATCCCGGGAACTTCCAGATCTGGAGCTACAATTGTCGGAGCACTGTTGATCGGTGTATCAAGAGAAGTAGCGGCAGAATTTACATTCTTCCTGGCAATTCCGGCAATGTTCGGTGCCAGCCTTCTGAAGCTGATCAAGTTTGGTTTCCATTTTACAGGTGCGGAATTCGGACTTCTGATGCTGGGATGTATCGTATCATTTGGTCTGTCAGTCGTTGCAATCAAATTCCTGATGGGATATATCAAGCAGCATGATTTCAAAGTGTTCGGATATTATCGTATCGTATTGGGAGCGCTGATCATCCTCTGGACGATCATTCAGACTGTAATTGCATAGAAATGTATAAGAAAACGAGTGGATGTTTCATGATTATGTGGAATTATCCACTTGTTTTTTGATTAAAACATGATAATATATTAAGTATATATGTATTTTTATACACGTATCGAAAAGAATGGAGGAAAAAGATTATGAAATTAAAAAAAGTTATCAGTGTGATGCTGGTTGGAGTATGCGTATTCTCTATGGCAGCATGCGGATCTAAAAAAGAAGAAGCAAAAACAATCGAAAGCGCAGATGATCTGAAAGATGCAAAGATCGGTGTACAGACAGGTACAACAGGTGATATTTACTGTTCTGATGATTTCGGTGATGATCATGTAGAGCGTTTTAATAAAGGTGCAGATGCAGTCCAGGCACTTGTAAAAGGAAAGATCGATGCAGTTGTTATCGACAATGAGCCTGCAAAAGCATTCGTAGATGCAAATGACGGACTTAAGATTCTTGAGACACCTTACGTAGAAGAAGACTATGCTATGTGCTTCAAAAAAGGAAACACAGAACTGGAAGATCAGTTCAATGCAGCAATCAAAGAACTGAAAGAAGACGGAACATTTGACAAGATCATCGGATACTACATTGATGGAACAGAAGACAAAGGATATGAGTCTCCGGCAGATGTAGACCGTTCAAATGGTAAACTGGTAATGGCAACAAATGCAGCATTTGAGCCATATGAATATTATGAGAATGACCAGATCGTTGGTATCGATGCTGACTTCGCTCAGGCAATCGCTGACAAACTTGGTATGGAACTGACGATCAACGATATGGAATTCGATTCTATCATCGCAGCAGTAGACAGTGGAAAAGCTGATTTTGGTGCAGCAGGTATGACCGTTACAGATGAAAGAAAACAGCAGGTAGATTTCTCAGATTCATATTACACAGGAAAACAGATGATTATTGTAAAAAAATAATCGAAAAAGAGTAGGATGAGAACATGCAGGAATTAAAAAACGAATTTATTCTGAACTTTATAGAGGACAATCGTTGGAAGTATATCGTAGACGGCTTGAAAATTACGCTGATCGTTACGATATTTGCGGTACTGATCGGTGTACTTCTCGGATTTTTGATCGCGATTGTCCGCACGACACACGATAAGACTGGTAAATTAAAGATACTGAACGGAATCTGTAAGGTATATCTGACGGTGATCCGTGGAACTCCGGTTGTTGTACAGCTGATGATCATTTACTTTATCATATTCGGAAGTGTGGATATCAGCAAGGTACTGGTTGCTATCATTGCATTCGGCATTAACTCGGGTGCATATGTTGCAGAGATCTTCCGTTCCGGCATCATGTCGATCGATAACGGACAGTTTGAAGCGGGACGAAGCCTTGGATTTAACTATGCGCAGACGATGATGTACATCGTTATGCCGCAGGCATTCAAGAATGTACTTCCGACACTTTGTAATGAATTTATCTCTCTGTTGAAAGAGACTTCGGTATCCGGTTACATTGCGTTACAGGATCTGACGAAGGGCGGAGACATTATCCGAAGCCGTACATATGATGCGTTTATGCCGCTGATCGCCGTTGCGCTGATCTACCTGGCAATGGTAATGATCTTTACCAAGCTTGTCAGCTTACTGGAGAGGAGGTTGAGAAACAGTGACCACTAAAAATGATGATGTGCTGATTAAAGTAGAAGGTCTGCACAAGATATACGGGGATTTCCATGCGCTGAATGGAATCGATGAAGAGATCCACAAAGGAGAAGTGGTCGTTGTCGTAGGACCATCCGGTTCCGGTAAGTCAACATTTCTGCGTTCTCTGAATCTTCTTGAGGTTCCGGATGAGGGACATATCTATTTTGAAGGTGTGGATATTACAGATAAGCATGTAGATATCAATAAGCATCGTCAGAAGATGGGAATGGTGTTCCAGCACTTTAATTTATTCCCACATAAGACGATCAAGGAAAATATCACACTTGCTCCGATCAAGCTTCTTGGAAAGAGTAAGGAAGAGGCAGATAAAAGAGCAATGGAACTTCTGGAACGAGTAGGACTTGCCGAGAAGGCGGATTCGTATCCATCGCAGTTATCTGGCGGTCAGAAGCAGAGAATTGCAATCGTGCGTTCGCTGGCAATGGATCCGGATGTGATCCTGTTTGACGAGCCGACATCGGCACTCGATCCGGAGATGGTAGGAGAAGTTCTGGAGCTGATGAAGCAGCTTGCAAGAGATGGCATGACGATGGTTGTGGTAACACACGAGATGGGATTTGCCAAGGAGGTTGGTTCCAGAGTCATCTTTATAGATGCCGGACAGATAAAAGAACAGGCAAAACCGGATGAATTCTTTGATCATCCGAAAGATCCAAGATTACAGGAATTCTTGTCGAAGATATTATAAGATAATCATTATAAGAAAGATATTATAGGAAAACGATTATAAGATAAGAAAAAGGATCGTACGTGGTATAGACAGTGCCACCTCACATTGGGGCGGGCTGCTGTCATACCATATACGATCTTTTTTGTTATACTAAAGTGTGCAAGAAAAGCTGCCACGGGAAAGCTGTGGAGATATCAAAGTATACCGAATGGTATCTGCTGTTGCAGACTTATGATATTCTGCAGCAGCTGTCGCGTTCGATCAGGTGATGCGGCACAATGATCTTTGTCGCAAGCAGATTCGGATTCTCGATGTGATTGATGATCTGCGATGCGGCCTCACTTCCAAGCTGCCCGGAACCGATATCGATCGAGGTCAGCTGTGGTGAGGTCAGTCTTGCGAACAAAGAGTTATTGAAGGATATGATGGACAGATCCTCCGGGATGGACAAGTGATTCTCCAGGCAGACTCTTTCCAAAGAGACCGCGAGGATATCATCACTGACCAGAATCGCAGTCGGCCGTTCTTCCTGAAGAAGAAGTTCGCGAATGACCTCTTCATTATTCTCGGATACATTTTTGACTTCTGCACAGTATTCCGGGCGGACCGGAACCTGATGGGTGGTAAGAGCAAGCTGGTATCCGGCTTTTCGGTCGGCAGAGAACATAAGAGCACTGTCGGAACCAAGATAGGCGATCCGGCGGTGTCCGAGCTGATACAGATACTCCGTTGCTTCCTGTCCGGCGAGCAGGTTATCATTATCGATATAAATCGTCTGATTGGTGTACTGAGTGGCCTTTCCAATCAGAATATATAACAGACCCTCATTAAAGAGAAAATCTATGACCGGATCATCTTTCCGGGAATACAGTACGATGAAACCGTCCACCTTACCACTTCTGGACATGGAGCGTACGGCGTCGAGAATCTCAGCTTCATCCTGTCCGGTTACAATTGTTGTCATATATTGTCTGCCATTACAGTAGTGGCTGATACCCTGGATCGCTTCCAGATAGAAGGAGTTCTCATAGACTTCTTTGGCGGAAGCGGGGAGAATGATACCGATGGTACGCGAATTCTGGGAGGCAAGATTGCTTGCCTGGAAATTCGGCTCATACCCCAGCTCTGCCATAGCCTTTCTGACACGTTCTTTCGTTTCTTCGCTGATAGATGGATTATTTTTACAGGTTCTGGATACGGTGGAAGGAGAGACTCCTGCCAGCGCAGCCACATCCTTGATCGTTACTGCCATAAAGATAACCTCCGTTTGTTTTGTAGTTCTGATATTCTTGTTTTATACGTTCTGATATCATAGATTTTTCATATATTTTTATTTTACAGCAAAGGAAACAACATTGCAATGCATTTGCATGAAATGTTGCGCAAACGCATGCGCGATAAAACATGGGGAAAGTGCACAAAAACAACAACGCAAAATTGTGTAAAAAGTAGAAATCAAAGTAAAAAGTAAAATACTAATTGAAAACAATGCAAAAACTACATATAATTAATGCAAACGGTTGCACAAATAAATGCAACAACAGTGCAATCGAGAAAAACATGAGGAGGTTTCGTTGTGAACGAGAATGAGAGTAAAAAGGTTCCAGAAGTAATTCTTGCGCCGTTAACCGGAAAGGCAGTGCCTTTAAGTGAAGTACCGGATCCGGTGTTTTCAGATAAGGTATTAGGAGACGGAGTGGCAATTATTCCGGTGGATGGTAAGATTGTAAGCCCGGTAGACGGAGAGATATCAACAGTAGCAGAAACCGGTCATGCATATGGATTTACATCAGAGGATGGACAGGAAATATTAGTTCATGTCGGACTGGAGACAGTATCATTAAACGGGGAGTGTTTTAAAGTCTACGGAAAAGCCGGAGATAAAGTAAAGAAAGGCGATCTGGTTGCGGAAGTAGATCTCTGGTATCTGAAAGAGAAAGAGATCAATCCGATCACACCGGTGCTGCTTTGTTCAGATACAGAAGGAAAAGAACTTCAGTATGGAGAAGGAGAAGTGGAAGCCGGAAAAAGTGTGGTACTTACACTTGCAGATAATATAGATAATGCTCAGGACGAATCTGCAGAAAGTGCGAAGACAGAAAAAGCAGAGGCAGGAAGTACAGAGACAGACAATACAAGTAAAGAGAATATAGAAAAGACAGAATCAGAAAAGAACGGAAAGTCAGAGAAGGACGGAAAAAAGAAACTGAACTTCAATTTTGATTTCCTTCAGAAACTGGGAAAAGTTCTGATGACAGTTATCGCCGTTATGCCGGCAGCAGGACTGATGATCAGTCTTGGTAAGCTGGTACAGATGGCCGGCGGAGATCTTTCTCTTGTCATGACGATCGGAAGCACGATGGAGAACATCGGATGGGCAGTCATCAACAACCTGCATATCCTGTTTGCAGTCGCAATCGGAGGTTCGTGGGCAAAAGAAAGAGCCGGCGGAGCATTTGCAGCGGTTATTACATTCATCCTGATCAACCAGATCACCGGTTCGATCTTCGGCGTAACTTCCGAAATGTTGAATGATGCTTCGGCAGTGACACATACATTATTTGGAAAAGAGATCCTTGTAAATGGATATTTCACATCTGTTCTCGGCGTACCTGCGCTGAACATGGGTGTATTCGTCGGTATCATCTCAGGTTTTGCCGGCGGTGTGATTTACAATAAATATTATAACTACAGAAAACTTCCGGATGCGCTTGCATTCTTTAACGGAAAACGTTTCGTACCGATGGTATGTATCGCATGGTCAGTGATCATTTCCCTGATTCTGTCGGTAGTATGGCCGGTGGTACAGTCCGGAATCAATGCATTCGGTGTATGGATCGCTAATTCTTCATCTACATCACCGATCCTCGCACCATTCATCTATGGTACACTGGAACGACTGTTACTTCCGTTCGGTCTGCATCATATGCTGACCATCCCGATGAACTATACATCATTCGGAGGAACTTATACGATCGCAACAGGAATCAACGCAGGAAAAGAAGTATTCGGACAGGACCCACTGTGGCTTGCATGGGTAACAGACCTGATCAATTACAAAGATGCAGGAAATATGAGTGCATATAAGCATCTGTTGACAACTGTAACACCTGCCCGTTTTAAAGTCGGACAGATGATCGGTGCAACGGGATTATTACTTGGTGTAGCTCTTGCAATGTACAGAAGAGTCGATGCAGATAAGAAGAAAAAGTACAAATCCATGTTCTTCTCTACCGTACTTGCCGTATTCTTAACAGGTGTGACAGAGCCGCTGGAATTCATGTTCATGTTCTGTGCGCTGCCGTTATACATCGTGTATGCAGTTCTTCAGGGATGTGCATTTGCAATGTCCGGAATCATTCACTTAAGAGTACACTCTTTCGGTAACCTGGAATTTATCACAAGAATTCCGATGAATATCAAGGCAGGACTTGCCGGAGATGTGATCAACTTCGTGATCTGCTGTGTGGCATTCTTCGTGATCGGATACTTTGTAGCATATTTTATGATCGGCAAATTTAATTTTGCAACACCGGGAAGACTTGGTAATTATATGGAAGACAATGCAGATGATGCAGAAGGTACTTCGGCAGGTACTTCCGGAAGCACCGGAAAAGACAGCCAGGCAGAGCGTATCATTACACTTCTCGGAGGACGTGAGAATATTATACTGGTCGATGCCTGTATGACAAGACTCCGTGTTACGGTAAAGGATCTGGACAAAGTTGCAGAAATTGCAGAATGGAAGAAAGAAGGAGCACTCGGCCTGATCAAGAAAGACGGCGGAATCCAGGCCGTCTACGGACCGAAGGCTGACGTATTGAAATCAGACATCAATGACATTCTTTAGGAGCATAGGATTGCAATGAAATTATTAACATTGAATACACATAGTCTGGAGGAACCGGGCTATGTGGAAAAGACAGAGAAGTTTATAGAGATGCTTGTAAAAGAACAGCCGGATATCGTGGCGTTACAGGAAGTGAATCAAAGTCAGAACGCAGCGGAACTTCCGGATGTTATGCTGGACGGCTATACCAGATGTGGTGGATTTGAACTGCCGGTCAGAGCGGATAACCATGCAGCATATGTGATAAAAGAGCTAAGAAAGCGCGGCATCTATTATGACTGGACCTGGATCAGTGCCAAGACAGGCTATGGCAAATACGATGAGGGAATGGCATTGCTCAGCAAGAAACCGATCGCACGGGTACAGCAGTTCCGGATCAGTAAGACAGATGACTATGAGAACTGGAAGACAAGACGGACGCTCGGAATACAGCCGGAAGGCAGCAGTGACTGGTTCTTTACCGTTCACATGGGATGGTGGAATGATGAAGAAGAACCATTTGCCGATCAGTGGAAATGTATGCAGAAAACATTTGAAGAACAGGAATACCGGGGAGGAACAGTCTGGCTGATGGGAGATTTCAACAGTCAGGCAGATGTTCGTGGGGAAGGTTATGATCTGGTTCTGGAAAGCGGCTGGAAAGATACCTACCTGCTGGCGGAAGAAAAAGATGACGGAATCACAGTGTTAGAAGAGATTGACGGATGGCGTGAAGAGGACGGACGCAGCGGATCTGTAAAGAATGAAAAACGGCTGGATTACATATTCTGTAATACCCCGGCAGATGTTCGCACTTCCCAGGTTATCTGCAACGGCAAGAATGCGCCGGTTGTATCGGATCATTATGGAGTTATGATAACGGTATAACAGATCTGTTTATAATAAAATATTTGTAAAGATATACAACGAAAAAGAACAATAACATAAAAAAGAAGAGGGAAAGAAAGATGAGTGAAAGAGCAGCAGGCATACTCATGCCGATCAGCAGCCTTCCATCGGAATATGGAATCGGCTGTTTCTCAAAAAGTGCATATGAATTTGTAGACTGGCTGAAGAAAGCAGGCCAGAGTTACTGGCAGATCCTGCCGCTTGGTCCTACAAGTTACGGGGATTCCCCGTATCAGTCATTTTCTACATTCGCGGGAAACCCATATTTCATCAGTCTGGAGGCACTGGTGGAAGAAGGTGTTCTGACCAAGTCAGAATGCGAGGCCGTAGACTGGGGAAAAGCAAAAGGGAGTATTGATTATAAAAAGATTTACGAAGGACGTTACCCGCTTCTTCGTAAAGCTTACGAAAGAAGTAAGGTACATGAGAATGCAGAATATCAGAAGTTCGTAGAAGAGAACAGCTGGTGGCTGTCGGATTATGCGTTATTCATGGCAGTAAAAGACAGATTTGACGGTGTGGAATGGAAGTTGTGGGCAGATGACATCAAGCTGCGCTGGGGACCTGCAATGGATTATTACCGCGAGGAACTGTATTTTGATATCGAATTCCAGCAGTATATGCAGTTCAAATTCTACGAACAGTGGATGCAGTTGAAAGCATATGCCAATAAAAAAGGAATTCAGATCATCGGGGATATTCCAATCTATGTGGCAATGGACAGCGCAGATACCTGGGCACATCCGGAATTATTTCAGCTGGATGAGGAAAATGTACCGGTTGCCGTAGCCGGATGCCCGCCGGACGGATTCTCTGCAACCGGACAGTTATGGGGAAATCCACTGTACCGCTGGGGATATCATAAGGAAACCGGCTATCAGTGGTGGATATCTCGTCTGGCTTATGTATTCCGCCTGTATGGTGTGGTAAGAATCGATCATTTCCGCGGATTCGATGAGTATTTCTCTATTCCATACGGGGCAGAGACGGCAGTAGACGGACACTGGGAGAAAGGTCCGGGTATGGATCTGTTCTGGAAAGTACGAGAAGCACTGGGAGAAAAACCGGTTATCGCAGAAGACCTTGGATATGTTACGGACAGCGTACGTGATCTGGTAAGAGACAGCGGATTCCCGGGCATGAAGGTGCTGGAATTTGCATTTGATTCGAGAGATTCCGGATGCGCGAACGACTATCTGCCGCACAATTATCCGGTGAACAGTGTTGCGTACACAGGAACTCACGACAATGAGACACTTGCCGGCTGGTGGGGAAGCATCAGTAAGGATGAGCAGAAGCTGACCCGCGAATATCTCTGTGATACTTATACACCGGAAGCAGAGCTGAATAAACCTCTGATCAGTCTGATCATGAGAAGTGCTGCAAAATGGTGCGTAATCCCGATGCAGGATTATCTTGGCCTTGATAACAAGTGCCGTATGAATACACCGTCAACCGTCGGAACGAACTGGAAATGGAGAATCCGTAAGAACCAGTTATCTGCGAAATTGCAGAAAGAGATCCATGCGGTGACATTGCGTTATGGAAGAATGAACTGGACGGAAGATGTTGAAGAAGCAGCAGAGGCAGAAAAATAGAATAAAAGAGAATTTTGGGAAAGTGTGTTACAATAGTACAAAAAGTAACACACTTTTTCTCTTGTATAGAAATATACAAAAAGGCTAGCGGTTCACAGTAACTGCCACGGGTAGCTGTTTATGGATACTTTGGCAGGCGGCCGGTTCAGGAGATTATAAGTGTGACCATAAAAATAAGGGTGAAATCATATGGAATATAATATGAATATGTATGCCAAGCTTCTGCATACATCCATTTCCAGAGTCAGTTATGAAGGAAATGTAGTGAAGACCTATGGAAATCCGACAGATTTTCATATTACTTATGTAGTAAAAAAATACAGGGAAGAAAAGGAAGATATGGAAAATTATCCGTATCTGGTGAATCTGTGCCCAGGTGTGACAACTGCGGTAGTGGAAGATCTGGAAAAGGAATTGTATCTGATCGGTCCGGTATCATTTGAAGAATATAAACAGGTAGATCTGAAGAAATTCATAATGCGGGAATGTGGAGGACAGGAAGATACATCCGTGATTCCGAAGATTCCATACTGCAGCCGGGACCGGTTCGGAACTACGGTCCTGCTTGTCCATCATATGCTGACCGGAGCGGAATTATCACTGGAAGATCTGTGGAGGCAGAACGGAGAAAAAGTAAATAAAAATCATATCCATGAACGGAAAGTCGGGTCAGTCTTATTCGAACGTATGGAATTCGAAAATCCACATAATCCATATGATCAGGAAGTAAGAGAGCTGAACAGTATACGGAATGGAGATCTGGAAAGTTTTCAGAAGAGTATCCGGGAAACTTATGCAGGATCCGAAGGAAGACTTTCGGAAAACCAGATCCGGCAGGAGAAGAACATTGCCATCTGTGTGATCACGCTGGCATCGCGTGCGGCAATTGAAGGCGGAGTCCTTCCAGAGATGGCATTTTCCATGGTAGATGCGTATATTATGCAGGTGGAGAAAATGTCGGATATTGTCGAGATACGTTCGTTCATGAGAAAAGCAGAACAGACATTTCTGGAAAGAGTACAGGAGAATAAAAAGCCAAAAATAGAAAACATGCTGGTAGAAGACACGAAAAAATATATTTTTCAACATTTACACAGCAAAATTGAGATTGGAAATATCGGAAAAGAGATAGGAGCCAATACAACCTATCTGTCAGAATTATTTCACAAGACGGAAGGAATCACGATCCAGAAATACATTCAAAGAGAAAAAATCAAGCTTGCAAAGAACATGTTACAGTATTCAGAATACAAGACGGAAGACATAGCAAATTATCTCGGATTCTGTTCCCAGAGCTATTTTGGAAAGGTTTTCCGGGAGTATGAGAATCTGACACCGAATCAATTTCGTAAAAAATATGGCAGAAATATCAGAAATAAATGATAAATGAACGAAATGAATGATAGATTACTCTCCGACTGATTGATAAGATAATGCTATCAAAAAACGAAAGGGAGAAAATGAGATGTCACAAAATGTAACAGATAGTAATGGAAAAATAAGTGTAAAAGAACGTATTGCTTATGGATTTGGAGATTTCTCCAGTAACATCATGTATTCGGCAATGTCCGCATTCCTGATGTTCTATTATACAGATATCGTCGGAGTGGGAGCGGCAGCAGTCGGCGTGATCATGCTGTGTTCCAGATTATTTGACGGAGTCAGCGACCTGATCATGGGAATCATCATCGACAGAACCAATTCAAAATACGGAAAAGCAAGAGTATGGATATTGAGGCTTGTGATCCCGTACGCCATCGGTACTGTCCTGTTGTTCGCAGTACCGACAGGCTGGACACAGACCGCAAAGCTGATCTACATATTCTTCAGTTATAACCTTGCATTTACCGTATTGTTTACCGGAATCAATCTTCCGTATGCAACACTGACAGCTCTGATGACACAGAACCAGTATGAAAGATCGGTACTGAGCATCTTCCGTATGATCCTTGCGACGACAGGAACGTTATTCATTAAGACCTGTACATTACCGGTTGTAAAGTTCTTTGGAAATGATGCACATGCATGGACCTATACATTTATTGTATTTGGTATTTTAGAGATCATCACATTTATGATCACATTCCTTGGAACAAAGGAACGAGTTGGAAATGATCCGGAATCTAAGAAAGAGAATGTTCCGGTGAAAGATGGATTTAAAGCACTTGTAAAGAACAAATACTGGTTTATGGCGACATTGAACCTGATTCTGATCTTCATTGCACAGGGTGTGAACGGATCGGCGGAAGTATATTATACAAAGAATGTACTTGGAAACAGTAACCTGATCGGAACATTTTCGGTAGCACTTCAGGTCACACAGATCATCTGTATGTTCTTTATTGCAATCTTTGTTAAGAAATATGGAAAGAGAAATGTCCTGATGGCAGGAGCAGCGATCATGATCATCGGCTATGGAATCATGGCTGTTGCAGGAACAAGTGTGCCGGTACTGATCATCGGATGCGCAGCAAGAGGAATCGGTAACTCAGGAATCTCTGCTTGTATGTTCGCGATGGTTACAGACACGATCGAATATGGAGAGTGGAAGACCGGTGTACGTACAGAAGGTCTGATCAACAGTGCGGCAAGCTTCGGACAGAAATTAGGAAACGGACTCAGCACAGTACTTCTTGGCGTAATCCTGAATATCGGAGGATATGTAGGATCTGCAAAGGTACAGACAAGCGGTGCGCTGACAGCGATCAAAGCGGGTTATATCTATGTGCCGATCATCTTAACAGTGATCCAGATCGTAGTATTGTATTTCTATCATCTGGACAAAGAATATGAAGGAATTCTGGCGGATCTGAACGGACGAAAAGCCACAAAATAGGGATCCGGTAAAAAGTTGGAAAGGATATAAACAATGGAAAAGTTAATTTATGGTACTGCATATTATGATGAATACATGCCGTATGACAGACTTGCAGAAGATGTAAAAATGATGAAAAAAGCAGGTATTAATACGGTCAGGATCGCAGAATCGACCTGGAGTACCTGTGAACCACAGGAAGGTGTCTTTGATTTCTCGCATGTGGAACGTGTGCTGGATGCGATGGAAGAAGCAGGAATCCAGGTGATTATCGGAACACCGACTTATGCAGTTCCTACATGGATGGTAAAGGCACATCCGGATGTGATCGCAACGACAAAAGAAGGACAAGGTATATACGGAGCACGTCAGATCATGGATATTACACATCCGGTCTACCGTTTTTATGCAGAGCGTGTGATCCGGAAACTGATGGAAGTATCTGCACACAGAAAATGTGTCATAGGCTTTCAGGTAGATAATGAGACGAAATATTATGGAACAGCCGGTAAGAATGTACAGCTTGGTTTTGTAAAATATTTAAGAGAAAAATTCCACGATGATCTGGATGCGCTGAACCATGAATTCGGACTGGATTACTGGAGCAACCGTATTAATGCATGGGAGGATTTCCCAGATGTAAGAGGTACGATCAACGGAAGCCTTGGAGCGGAATTTGAAAAATATCAGAGAAGCCTGGTGGATGAATTCCTTGGATGGCAGGCAGATATCGTGTCCGAATATAAGAGACCGGAGCAGTTCATCACACACAATTTTGATTTTGAGTGGAGAGGATATTCGTATGGTGTACAGCCGGATGTCAATCATTTTAAGGCAGCAAAGAAGCTTACAATGGCAGGTGTTGATATCTATCATCCGACACAGGATGATCTGACCGGTATCGAGATCGCATTTGGCGGAGATATGACAAGATGTCTGAAAAATGATAATTATCTGGTTCTTGAAACAGAGGCTCAGGGCTATCCGGGATGGACGCCATATAAAGGACAGTTAAGACTTCAGGCGTACAGCCACCTGGCATCCGGGGCAAATGGTGTAATGTACTGGCACTGGCATTCGATCCATAATTCCTTTGAAACTTACTGGAAAGGAATTCTAAGCCATGATTTCAAGGAAAATGCGGTATATAAAGAAGCAGAGATCATAGGAAATGAATGGACAGAATACAGTGATAAGCTTTGTGGACTTAAAAAAGAAAACAAAGTTGCAATCATGGTAAGTAATGAAGCATTAACAGCACTGAACTGGTTTGGGATTGAAGCGACGGCAGCAGGCAATGAAGGTATCCGTTATAACGATGTAGTTAGATGGGTCTATGATGCATTGTATAAAATGAATGTGGAATGTGACTTTATTTGGCCGGAAAGTCAGAATATCGAAAATTATGATGTGATCGTTTTACCTGCACTCTATGCAGTAAAAGAAAAAGTTCTGAACAGTCTGAAAGAATATGTAAAACAGGGCGGCACACTGGTTTCAACCTTCAAGACCGGATTCGCCAATGAAAATGTAAAAGTCTATGCCGATGATCAGCCTCATAGCATGACGGATGTATTTGGTATGCATTATCAGCAGTTTACATTCCCGAAAAAAGTTACATTATCAGGAATGCAGGACAGACATCCGGAAGCAAAAACATTTATGGAATTACTGATCCCAGATACGGCAAATGTACTTTCTTCTTATGAACATTATAACTGGAAAGAATATGCGGCGATTACAGAAAATCAGTATGGCGATGGATATGCATATCATATTGGATGTATGTTTGAAGAAGTGGAATTACAGAAGCTCTTCAGATATATACTGGAAAAAGCAGGTGTATCCTGTGAAGAAAAAGCAGCATTCCCATTGATCATAAGAAAAGGAAAGAATGCACAGGGAAAAGAGATTACATTCTATCTGAATTATTCGGAAAATGAAAAAAGCATCGTACTGGAGCCGGAGGAAGAGGTTGTGATTGCGAAAGGCAGCCAGAAGAACTGTGTGGAAGATAGAAGCTGTGTACTGGAACCATGGGGGGTCTGTGTGACAGAGAGATAAATATACAGCATTGGAAGAAATATTGAAATGTGATATGCGAAAAGCTGTCTTGGCAGTTTCTCGTATATAGGATAGTATGAAAGAAAAAATGGCAGATATCTTTTTATGATATCTGCCATTTCTATTCTTTACATACTCTAATATGTTCTTTTCGAACTAGATAGGAAGCTCAAGATAAATATCTTTTCCTTCTTTAATAGAGATCACTACCTTGCCATGTTTGATAGTAGTAACAGCACCCTGAACGCTTGCAGCAGGTGCAGCCTCAGCAGGAGCTTCCTCTTCAGCAGGAGCTTCTTCTGCTGCTAATTCATCGTCAGTCTTGAATCCTTCTACATTGTCTGCTGTCAGTGGACAGAGAGAATCACTTGTCTTTGTTAATTTTGCTCCCAGAACCTGTCCGATCTTCAGACATCCGTCAAGATTTAAAAGACCTGAATCTACTAATTCATCGAAGATTGCTGGATCCTCTAAGTTTGCTGGTTCAATTGTAATTCCGCCTTCTGCTCTACAGCATAATACTGCAGGATCATTTGCATGCGCTTTCGCTGTTTCAGCTGTAATTGACATACCGAATACCTCCTAAATATTCATATTTATTTTCTATGAATAGTATAGGCTTTTCTAAATAAATTTTCCAATTGGTTTTTTCTATAAGTGATATAAAAACGATAGAAAAAATCTATGGATTAGTAAAAAAATATAAATGAAAAAATATTTATAGAAAATGCCTATAAATACATGAGAATAACCAATTGGAATTTTACGAAAAACGGGACTATAATAAGTTCAAACGATAATATTGTTAGTGGCAAGGATCAGCCACATTCCCTTCTCTTAAAGCCCTTTTCCTGAAGATGTCTGTATCGGGACGACATTTCCAGGAAAAGGGCTTTGACGTTGTGTAGAATCATAAGTTATAATGAATCATATGTTCGAAAAAGAAAAAGACGGGATGTCTGTAAATAACAGAATGATTTCAGATAGAAAATGGAGAAACAATGATACATAAAGCAGTAGAAAATGAAGAAGTAGATAATATACGAGTGGAAGACAGAGCAGGGAAAGACAAGGAAGAATCAGATCTTAGAAATATCGTACAGCCGCTGGTGGACTGGTACCGAAAAAATAAGCGAGATCTTCCATGGCGCCATAATCCGGACGCATACCGTGTATGGATATCCGAGATCATGCTGCAGCAGACAAGAGTAGAAGCGGTAAAAGGATATTATGACCGCTTCTTAAAAGCACTTCCGACAGTAAAAGATCTTGCAGAGGCAGAAGAGGATAAGCTCCTGAAGCTGTGGGAGGGGCTGGGATATTATAACCGTGTGAGAAATATGCAAAAGGCTGCACAGCAGATCATGATCGATCATGAAGGAATTTTCCCGGATACTTATGAAGAAATATTGCAATTGAAGGGAATCGGCAATTACACAGCAGGGGCTATCAGCGCATTTGCTTATGGAATCCCGAAACCGGCAGTGGATGGCAACGTGCTGCGGGTAATTTCCAGAATTACAGGAAGTTATGAGGACATCATGAAGCAGAGTGTCCGTAAAAAGATAGAACACGCACTGGAACAGCTGATACCGGCAGATGCCGCCAGTGATTTCAACCAGGGACTGATTGAACTGGGAGCAATCGTGTGTGTACCGAACGGAGAGCCGAAGTGTAAGGAATGTCCGGTAAAAGAGTGTTGTATTGCATATGCAGAAAATCTGACGGCAGAGATACCGGTAAAGAAAAAGGCGAAAGCCAGAAAGATCGAAGAAAGAACCGTATTGATCTTCAAAGATGGCAAGCGGATTGCAATCCGGAAGCGTCCGGCAAAAGGACTGCTTGCAGGATTGTATGAATTCCCAAATGTAGAAGGAAAGCTTTCGATGGATGAAGTCACGGAATATAGCAAGAAGATTGGTCTGATGCCGGTCCGTGTGCAGGCGCTTCCGGAGGCAAAACATATCTTCAGCCATATCGAATGGCACATGACGGGATATGAGGTGATCGTGGATGAGCTGGAGAAGACGAATGAGAAAGGTTTTCTGTTCATTCATCCGGAGGAAATTAAGAAGGAGTATTCGATTCCATCTGCATTTGAAAAGTATACGGGGTATGCGGGGATTGAGCGGTGATGTTCGTATATTGTAAAATAAATTGTACCATGCTATGATAAACACACATAAATGTATGTGTGTTTTCTGAAAGAAAAGGAGGGAGTCTGTGAATCATCAACTCAATATCCCGGTAGGAATTTCCGATTTCAAAAAAATCCGGGAAAATGAATATTATTACGTGGATAAAAGCGGACTGATCAAAGAGCTGTTAAAAAGAGAGTCTGCGGAAGTTACACTGATTACCCGTCCGAGACGTTTTGGAAAAACAATGGGAATGAGTATGCTTGCTCATTTTTTTGATATACGCTCTGATAGCAGGAAGTTGTTCGACGGTCTTGAAATTATCAAAGACGAAGCATTGTGTGGTACATGGATGAATCAATATCCGGTTGTGTTTCTGACGTTAAAAGATATTGACGGGCTGACATTCGAAGATGCATATGAAAGACTGGCGGTTCAGATATCTAATTTGTATAAAGAACATGTATATCTGCTGGAAAGTGAGAATATGGATCCGGATGACAGGAAGCTCTTTAAAGATTTGAAAAGTGGAAGTGCGGGTAAGATTCAGGTAGGACAGTCCCTGTATACACTGATAAGACTGATGAGGGATTATTACCAGAAACAGGTGATTCTGTTGCTGGACGAATATGATGTGCCGATGGCAAAAGCAAGCAGTAATGGCTATTATGACCAGATGCTGGATATCATGAAGGAAATTATGAGTACTGCATTGAAAGATAATACGGCACTCCGTTTTGCGGTGATAACAGGTTGTCTGAAGATTGCAAAAGAAAGTATTTTCACAGGAACGAATAATTTTGTGTCTGATAATATTACGGATTCCAGATTCAATGAATATTTTGGATTTACACAGAAAGAAGTAGATCAGATTCTGGACGGGGCAAACGTGTCTGGAAAGGCAGAAGAAGTGAAAAGATGGTATGATGGCTATCATTTTGGACGCTTTGATGTATATTGTCCGTGGGATGTTATGAATTATATGCGGGATCTGCAGCAGAATCCAGAAGCAGCACCAGCAAGTTACTGGAAGAATACGAGTGACAATGCGGTAATTCGTTCTTTTATTGATTATGCAGGAAGTAATATTACAAAAAAGCTGGAAACTCTGCTTTCCGGTGGATATATTGTCCAAAGGGTTGATGAAAGTCTTACATATGATTATCTGCATTCATCGGAGGATAATCTCTGGAGTATTTTATATCTGACGGGATATCTGACGAAAGTAAGGACAGGAGACCTAAAGGTTCCGGTGAGAGAAAATATGGCGGCACTGACGATTCCAAATGCAGAAATCAGGGAGATTTTCGAGACAACGATTATAAAATGGTTTGATGACAGTGCAAAAGTGTGGAACAGAAGTACACTCTTTGATGCAGTATGGACAGGGAACAGTGAAAAAGTAACACAGGAAATGAACACACTATTGCGTAAGACGATCAGCTATCACGATTATAAAGAGGATTTTTATCATGCGTTTCTTGCAGGTATATTTACGGGAGCAGGATATTCGGTAGAATCCAACCGTGAACACGGAGAGGGGCGTAGTGATATTGTTGTATGTGATACTATGAATGGACGGGCTGCGGTATTTGAAGCTAAGTTGTCACGGTCGCTTGAGAAAATGGAAGCGGATTGTGATGCTGCATTGAAACAGATTACAGACCGTATGTATATGAAAGAATTAGAAGAAGATTATGATCAGGTGTCCGGTTATGGAATCGCGTTTTTTAAAAAACGCTGTCTGGTAAAGAAAATCAAATAGGAATAAAAAGAAAGCAGGAAACTGTCAGTTATGTAACAGATTCCTGCTTTCTTTTTATATTACGTCGGCTGCTGCGAAAGCTTCGGTGCCTTCTTATCTGCCGTAACATAGACAAATGGATAAATGATACATGCCATCGTAACTGCTGCGATCACGTCCGTCACAGAATGCTGCTTTAAGAACATCGTTGACAGAATAATAAGTGCAGCCAGAATATAGGCACTGATCTGGATCCATCTGTGTTTCTTCAGATCATTACTGTGTGAGATGGCAATGCTTACGCCGATAGAGTTAAATACATGAATACTCGGAAGCACGTTCGTCGGTGTATCCGTCTTATACAGAACTTTCACCATATCGGTAAACATATTATCCCGTGGAAATACAGTTGGTCTTAAATTTAATGCGTTTGGGAAGACCGTGCATATGATCAGGAAGATTGTCATACCTGAAAATAAAAAAGCACACAGTCTGTAAAATCCCCATTTATCCTTAATCGGGAAATACGCCACAGTCACGGCAATGAATACGAACCACAACAAATACGGGACAATGAAATATTCAATAAACGGAATATGATTGTCGATCGGAGAGTGTATCATATAATGTCGTACATCTGTGCGCTTTTCAAGGTAAACAAACCATGGCATATAGATCAGGAAGTATGATAATACCCATGCATGACGGTACTTCTTCAAAAAACTCTTTGCTTTATCAATGGCTTTCATATGAACTACCCCTTTTTCAAAGCCTTTGTTATTATCTTATCTCTTTTCAAAGCGCATTATAACATGAAAAAATTGAATCAACAATAATGTTCATGGAATATTAACAAAATTAATAATACATTTTCTTTTTCTCAAATATCTGCATGTCGTAATGATGTTTTCCTTTTTTTAATGCATCCGGTGTGCGGAGCGTCCACACGGCAACCGGAAGATGTAGGATATGTTTTAAAAACCAGACTTCAAACATCGGAAGATCTGCAAGTTTATACGAGATAAAATCCGGACGTCCAAGTACATTTCCAAGCAGATGTTTGACAACGAAGGTCAGTATCCAGGGCTCCGGCAGGTTGTCTGCGGTTAAGTTGGAAGAAAGCTGCCCTCTTAAGACATGAGGTACATGGCGGCGGAACCACCAGATACCAAGTGTATTAAATGACTGTACCATATAAGGTCCGTTATAGTTCTTGAGAACTTCCCATGTCTTTTCACAGATGCCGAGAGAAGATTTCGGAATCTTCAGCTCGATCAGAAGCGGAACCCTGCCGCCGACCAGAGAAAGTACATCAGTGAAAAGCGGAATGGTCTCGTCTGTATTCTGTAACCGGCAGTTCTGCAGCTCTTTTAAGGGAAGTGTTTCAATTGCTTCCGGGCGTCCGCAGATACGGGACAGGTCATCATCGTGAAATACGACAAGCTTTCCGTCGCTTGTCAGATGGACATCAAGTTCGATTCCATAGCCGCGTGAGATCGCGGCGCGGAAAGAGGGCATGGAATTTTCAGGGATTCCCTTTTCGATACAGTGATATCCGCGATGTGCGAACATGGTATGGAGAAATGGCCGGATCTGCTGTTTTCTGGACAGTCTCGGCCAGATCAGATAAAAGTAACATAATATAAGAAATACAATAATTCCGGCAATCAGTAAACGCATAAAGAAACCTCCCCGTGTGCAAAAATTATTTACAAGGTGTGATAATACGTAACTTTTCTTTTTCCAGATGTACATGGATGTCAGACTGCAGAAAGACAGGTTCGCCGTCCGTATGTACAGGCAGTGCACGGTCACTGGTGATCGTGACTTCTGTGCAGGTGTCCAGATTGATTCCGCGAAAACGTGTGTGCCATCCTTTGAACGCCGTCGGCAGCAGGCAGAGCACTTTAAGCCTTGGAAGTTCAGAGACGGTGATGATATCCAGTCTGTCATCGGTACCATCGGCAGCAGGACAGAAGTTGAATCCGCCGCCTTCGTATTTTAGATTCATAACGGCTGTAAAATAGACTTTATGATAAGTTTTGGTTTCGCCGGTTTCGGTTGTGACCGTCATAGTGACCGGTTTTAACGTAAGCAGTTTGTGAAGCGCAACACCAAGATAGGTAAGCTTTCCAAGCTTCATCCGGTTCAGGAAAGCTTTGAGCGGTGTGACCATCACCTGATGGCAGACTGCGGCATCAAAGCCGATACCGGTGCTTACGGCAAAACGCCGGTGTTTATTTTCGTAATCCAGTACACCGACATTCATGGCAGTGTAATGTGACGGGGCAAGAATCTGTTCCAGGGCACTGTGAATATCTGTCGGAAGCCCTAATCCTCTGGCAAAGTCGTTACCCGATCCAAGCGGGATATACCCGAGCGTCACCTGCTCCAGATACGCGATTCCGTCGATCACTTCGTTTAGAGTACCGTCTCCACCGAGGACAACAATCGTATGAGGGGCGCCGTCGGAAGTCAGATCATGCACCAGACGGGTGGCATGGTGCTGGTATTTTGTAAATAAAACATTATATGCGATTTCTTTTTCCTGCAAAATCTTCTCAATCTGTTTCCAGAGAAGAATCCCTCTGCCGGATCTGGCATTTGGATTGGCAATAAATGTGTACATACCGTATTCATCCTTTGTAAGTGCGAACTTTCACAAATATAGAATGCTGCATATTATGAAAATTCGTGGGTTTTGAGGTTAAAAAGTATCAGAACAATCCGTTCAGGTAAGTAGTAAGAGACCGGCGCATATTGCCTTCAAAATCAGCATCGCCGCTCTTTAAGCACCACTCGAATACATTTCCGATTACGATCATACGGATATCGGTTGTGATATCCTCCAGATCTGCGGATGGGGAAATGATTCCGGCCTTGATCACACGGTTCAGATAATCATGGACCGTGACGATCGGGTATGGTCTTTCAGTACGGATCAAAGGGTTCAGGGACTGATTCTTAGGTGTATAATAATTGGCCATAAATTCAACTCCGAGCTCTTCGCAGTAGTGAACATAATTTAAATAAACCGAGATGATCGCTTCTTTTGTCTCAGCCGCACTGGACGGAAGTCCGAGAAGATCCGGATCCATACTCGGCTGCTCTTCTATATAATAGGAAAGAAGATCATCTTTTGTCTTAAAATGATGATAAAAGCTTCCGTTGGAAACGCCGGCCTCTTCGCAGATATTCTTGATCGACAACTGTTCGTAGCCCTGCTTTTGCAGGATACGTTTGGCTGCCTGGAAGATCTTAGCTCTTGTTTCCCTGGATTTGATTTGTTGTTTTGAAAGTCCCTGTGATTCCTGATTCATAAGTAAAAGCCCCTTTGAGTGTTTATATTTTCTAATAAGTTCAAGTAGCTTCAGTATAACATAGAGAAAATGTATTTTCAAGAAAACAGAGTGAACTCTGTATTGCTGCTGCCATTGCATACGATGGTGAATTCAGTTATAATTATCCGCGTAATTAAAGAAGAGAAAATTCTTCGAATACAGCAAGAAAGGGACAGACAAAACATATGGATATTAATCAGGTGATTACCGGGGAAATTGGCGTCAAGAGATGGCAGGTCGATGCCGCGGTAAAATTAATTGATGAAGGCAATACGATTCCATTTATCGCAAGATATAGAAAAGAAGTCACAGGAACATTGGATGATGCACAGCTGAGAACGCTGCATGAGAGACTGATGTACCTGCGCAATCTGGAAGAAAAGAAAGAACAGGTTCTGGCAAGTATCGAAGAACAGGGGAAACTTACCGAAGAACTGAAAAAGCAGATCCTGGCAGCAGAGACGATGGTAGTGGTAGAAGATCTTTACCGCCCGTACCGTCCGAAACGCCGGACGCGCGCCATGATCGCCAAGGAGAAAGGACTGGAGCCGCTCGCAGCGATCATCACACTTCAGAAAGCAGACAAGCCGGTAGAAGTATATGCAGAAGAATATGTGAATCCGGAAAAAGAAGTAAACTCTGTCAAAGAAGCAATCGATGGGGCGAAGGATATTATCGCCGAATCGGTATCGGATGAAGCGGATTACAGAAGCTGGATCCGTAAAGCAACCGTACAGCATGGAAAGGTGATCTCACAGGCAAAAGACGAAAAAGCAGAGTCTGTATACGAGATGTATTATGATTTTGAAGAACCGGTGAGCAGACTTGCCGGACACAGAGTGCTTGCGTTGAACCGTGGAGAAAAAGAAAAGTTCCTTACAGTGAAGATCGAAGCACCACAGGAGGACATCTTAAGATATCTGGAAAAGAAGATGATCCACAGTGAGAATCCACATACCACACCGATTTTAAAAGAAGTGGCGGAAGACAGCTATAAGCGTCTGATCGCACCGGCAATCGAGCGTGAGATCAGAAGTGACCTGACAGAGAAGGCCGAAGACGGGGCAATCAGTGTATTCAAGAAGAATCTCCACCAGCTTCTGATGCAGCCGCCGATTGTCGGGCAGACCGTACTTGGATGGGACCCTGCATTCCGTACCGGATGTAAGCTGGCTGTCGTAGACCCGACCGGTAAAGTAATCGGAACGACGGTTATCTATCCGACCGCACCGACAACTCCGAAGAAGATCCAGGCGTCTAAAGATCTGCTGAAGAAGATCATTGCAAAATATAACATTACACTGATCTCCGTAGGAAATGGTACTGCATCCAGAGAGTCAGAGCAGTTCATCGTAGAATTGTTAAAAGAGATTCCGCAGAAGGTACAGTATGTGATCGTAAATGAAGCAGGAGCTTCCGTATATTCGGCAAGTAAGCTTGCATCGGAAGAATTCCCGAAGTTCGACGTCGGACAGAGAAGTGCGACATCCATCGCAAGAAGACTGCAGGATCCGCTGGCAGAGCTTGTGAAGATCGATCCGAAGTCCATCGGTGTCGGACAGTATCAGCATGATATGAACCAGAAGAAGTTAAGCGAAGCCTTATCCGGTGTTGTGGAAGACTGTGTAAATAAAGTCGGGGTTGACCTGAATACAGCATCTGCACCGCTTCTTTCTTACATTTCCGGAATTTCCGGAACGATCGCCAAGAATATCGTGGCATACAGAGAAGAGAACGGAAGATTCACAGACAGAAAACAGCTTTTGAAAGTCGCAAAACTCGGACCAAAAGCATTCGAACAATGTGCCGGATTCATGAGAATCCAGAATGGTACGAACCCGTTAGACGGAACCAGTGTTCATCCGGAATCTTACGAAGCAGCAGAAAAACTTCTGAAGAAACAGGGCTTTTCACTGGAAGATATCAGCGGAGGCAAACTTACCGGACTGTCTCTTACGATCAAAGATTATGCAAGACTTGCAAAGGAACTGGAGATCGGCGAGATCACACTGCGTGATATCGTGAAAGAACTGGAAAAACCGGGACGTGACCCGCGTGACGAGATGCCAAAGCCGATCTTAAGAACGGATGTCTTAGATATGAAAGACTTGAAAGAAGGCATGATCCTGAAAGGAACCGTAAGAAATGTTATTGATTTTGGTGTGTTTGTAGATATCGGAGTACACCAGGACGGATTGGTACACATTTCCGAGATTACGGATAAGAAATTCATCAAGCATCCACTGGAAGTGGTAAGTGTCGGTGATATCGTGGATGTAAAAGTAATGAGCGTGGATCTGAAGAAGAAGCGGATCCAGCTTACGATGAAGGGAATTTCATAATCTGGAAAAGAATATCTGGAGAAAAGAGATTCCAGACAGAATGAGAATAAAATAGAAGAAATTCACGATAAAAAGACAAAAAATGTGGAAAACATAAATTTACAGACGGTTATATGGGGATAACTGTCTGTAAATTATCCTGTATTTGAGCTGACAAATGAATATGCAGGAGAAGCTGTTGGAGGCAGGTTTTCTGTATACCAACGTATGCAAGAGAAGTTGCCGGGGCAAGTTCTCAGCATAATAAAAAAATAAAGTATGGAGAGAGGATGGGACATATGAAAAAAAGTTGGGGAAAGACAATCAAAACCATTCTGGGCGTACTGGGTGGTAATCTTGTGCTGTCATTTGCAGTGGCAGCTTTCATCGTACCAAATGGGATCATCATGGGAGGTGCAACCGGTATCGGTCTTACGATCAGCCATTATTTTCCGGTGAATCTGTCGATGATCATCCTGGCGATCAATGCGGTACTTTTCGTTCTCGGTGCAGTATTTCTGGGAAAGAAATTTGCTTTGACAACGATCATCAGTTCATTTACTTATCCGATATTCCTGTCAATGGTACAGTCCATTCCGGGAATTGATAAGGTGACGGAGAATAATGCGATGCTGGCAGCATTGTATGGAGGTGTCCTTCTCGGAATCGGAATCGGACTGGTCGTAAGAGTAGGTGCATCTACCGGTGGAACAGATATTCTGGCACTTGTATTACATAAGTGGTTCCATGTCCCGGTGGCGGTATTCTTATATATCGTGGATTTTTCAGTACTTGGATTCCAGATGCTGTTTTCTGATTCGGAACAGATCCTGTATGGTATTCTGAATCTGTTCCTGAGTACGGTTGTGCTGAACCGGGTGATGCTTCTTGGAAAATCGCAGATTCAGTTATTTGTGATCTCAGATAAATACAGAGAGATCCGTCAGAAAGTTTTGACGGATATTGATGCAGGAGTAACAATGGTAGACATTGAGACAGGTTATGGAGAGCAGAAGCAGCAGGGAGTGCTATGTGTTATACACAGCAGAAAACTGTATTCCGTAAAAGAAGCAATCCAGGAGATCGATCCGAAAGCATTTATCACCATCACACAGATCAATGAGGTAAGAGGACGCGGATTCACGATGGAAAAACTCCGTTATGATGAAGTGAATCAAAATGTGAATAATAGTCCGAAAGAAAGTATTCATTAAGGTATGAATCAAAACAAAATTATGAAAAACTAGACTTTACAGGCATTGTGAGTTAGAATGTTAACAAAGATATAAGGAAGGATGAGGTATCATTTATGGAGACGTATACTGGCAAATCAATATTTAAAGGAATTGCAATTGGAAAGATATTGTTCTACCAGAAGGGAGAGCAACCTGTAAAACGTGTGAAAATAGAGGATACTGCAGAGCAGATCAAACGCTATGAGGATGCACGTGCAAAAGCAGCAGAGCAGTTACAGGGACTGTATGAAAAAGCGTTAATAGAAGTCGGCGAAGCAAACGCAGCTGTATTTGAAGTACACCAGATGATGCTGGAAGATGATGACTATATCGATTCTGTTGTCAATATCATCGAGACACAGCAGGTAAACGCAGAATTTGCCGTTGCTACTACAGGAGACAACTTTGCAAAGATGTTTGCAGAGATGGAAGATGATTATTTCAAAGCGAGAGCAGCAGACGTAAAAGATATTTCAGAACGTATGGTAAATATCTTAAGCGGTAACGAAAGCGGCGGAGCTATCGGTGATGAACCAGTGATCGTTGTGGCAGAAGACCTTGTGCCAAGTGAGACTGTCCAGATGGACAAAGAGAAACTTCTTGCATTCGTAACCAGACTTGGATCTGCAAACTCACATACTGCAATTCTTGCAAGAACGATGAATATTCCGGCACTGATCGAAGTAGATATCAAAGAAGAGTGGAATGGAAAGATGGCAGTCGTAGATGGCTACACAGGAACATTCTATATTGATCCGGACGAAGATATCTTAAAGAAAATGCAGGAAAAGAAAGAAGAAGACATCAAAGCAAGAGAACTTCTTCAGCAGTTAAAAGGAAAAGAAGACGTAACTGTAGATGGTAAACACATCAAATTATATGCAAATATCGGCGGCGTAAAGGACGTTGCAAGTGTACTTGCCAATGATGCAGCCGGAATCGGTCTGTTCAGAAGTGAGTTCTTATATCTGGAAGCAGATAACTATCCGGATGAGGAAGCACAGTTCCAGGCATACAAGACGGTAGCTGAGAACATGGCAGGTAAGAAAGTGATCGTGCGTACACTGGATATCGGTGCGGACAAGCAGGTGGATTACTTCAATCTTGACCACGAAGAGAACCCGGCTATGGGATACCGTGCGATCCGTATTTGTCTGGACAGAAGAGATATCTTCCGTACACAGCTTCGTGCACTTCTCCGTGCAAGCGCATATGGTAACATCGGAATTATGTACCCGATGATCATCTCTGTAGATGAAGTAAAAGAGATCAAGAAGATTGTAGAGTCTATCAAGGCAGAACTGACAGAAAAAGGAATCGAGTACGGTGAAGTAGAACAGGGTATCATGATCGAGACACCGGCAGCAGTGATGATCAGTGATCTTCTGGCAGAAGAGGTAGACTTCTTCAGTATCGGAACAAACGACCTGACCCAGTATACACTGGCAATTGACAGACAGAACAGTAAACTCGACAACATTTACGATGCACACCATCCGGCAGTACTCCGTATGATCCAGCAGACGATCGAGAACGGACACAAGGCAGGATGCTGGGTTGGTATCTGTGGAGAGCTTGGAGCAGATATGACTCTGACAGAGACATTCCTTAAGATGGGAATTGATGAATTGTCTGTATCTCCGACATTCGTACTCCCAATCAGAAAACTGATCCGTGAGATGAGTACAAAATAATAGTTGCATAGAAAAATATAACGTACTATAATATAGGACGAAAGAAGATTCTTCGGGGCAGGGTGCAATTCCCAACCGGCGGTAAAGTCCGCGAACTGATTATTCGGAGAATATCTGGACAGAAATCTATGAACAAAGATATGTGGTAGAAATCTATGAACAGATATGATATATGCAGTGATCAGCCGATCTGGTGAGATTCCGGAACCGACAGTAAAGTCTGGATGAGAGAAGGATGATACGATATTTACAGGATTATCAGAATGATATCATTACCCCGTTACCTTTCAGGTGACGGGGTTTTTGATATCAAAGTATGTAATATCGTATGGTTCAATGTAAGAAGTTTCTTCCTTTAGAAAATAATTCAGTTTAAAGGAGAAAGAAAGATGAGCACAGAAGTAATGGCAAGACAAAATGAAAGAAACAGAAACAAAATCAGGACAATGGCACAGATCGGTATGTTATCGGCAATCGCAACAGTATTGATGCTGTTCGAAATCCCGCTTCCGTTCGCCCCGTCCTTCTATGAGATTGACTTCAGCGAAGTACCGATCCTGATCGGAAGCTTTGCAATGGGACCACTCGCCGGAGCGGCAATAGAATTTATCAAGATCTTACTGAACTTTGCAATCAATGGAACTATGACAGCCGGAGTCGGTGAACTTGCGAACTTCCTGATCGGCTGCTCACTGGTTGTACCGGCAGCACTGATCTACCGTAAGAAACACACCAGAACCGGAGCAGTAGCCGGAATGATCACAGGAACCGTATTCATGACAGTAGTCGGCTGTTTCCTGAATGCATTCGTATTACTTCCGGCATACGCCAAAGCATTCGGCATGCCGATCGACGGACTGGTTGGAATGGGAACCGCTGTGAATAAGCATATCACAGACCTTAAGACCTTCGTGATACTGGCAGTCGGACCATTCAATCTGCTGAAAGGCACACTGGTGTCTTTGATCGTGTTCTTGGTTTATAAGAAGATCAGTCCGATATTGAAGATGAATGCGTAAGTTGCTATTTAGTTGATTAACGGAAGTGGCCGCTCGGTCCTTGAAGAACACAGTATATAGTCGTTCTTGTTCAGGTTCCGTGCACTAAGAAACAGTAAGAGCGCCAAAATAACCTAAGAACAAAGGAATTACGTTCACAACTCGTCCCTTTGGGACTCAAACAGGTTCACTACATTCCTTTAACGGTTAT